>JBBSRY010000441.1:0-3242 GCA_038242595.1 Mycobacteriales bacterium | reverse complement strand
GATCTTCTGCGCATCGGAAACAGAGGTGGCGATGGGCTTTTCGCTGTAGACATCCTTCCCGGACCATAGTGCCCGCAAAGTGATATCGGCGTGCGCTTCCGGAGTGGTCAGGTTCAGTATCAGATCGACGGAATCATCTTCCAGTATCTCGTCCACTGTCAGGACCCTGCCGATGCCGAAAGCGGTGGCCACCTGCCGGGCGCGGAGCGGATTCAGGTCAGCGCAGGCCGTGACTTCCAGGTCGCCAGATCCCACGATATTGGTCAAGTACGCAGTACTGATATGACCGCAACCGATGAGTCCGACGCGGATTGGCGCTTTCATCAGGACGCCAGTGGGTCTCGACACAGTCGCCGACCGACCTGCTCGACCAACGACGGGTGGGGGATGACCTGCTCGACCGACGACGGGTGGGGGCCGACCTGCTCGACCAACGACGGGTGGGTAACCGGCATCAGAAGGTGACCTCGGTACGGGTTGCCGCGGAACGGTAGATGCCGTCGATGATCTTCATCATCTCCACGCCATGCGAGACCGGTGCGATACCTTCGACTTCGCCCAGGCACACCTGGACAAAATGGTCGATCTCGTTCTGGAAGCCCTGATTGAAGTCGAAGGTCAATGAGTCCACCTGCGGATGGATATTGAGGATCGTATCGTGAGATTCGGTTACCAGCCGTAGTTCTGGTTCCAACTCCGCACCGCCACGATCACCAAAAACCGCAATATTCAATTCGTCTCGGACGGCGTGCAGCGAATAGGAGACATCCACCGCCAGCGACGCACCGTTGTCGAATCGGATCAAGGCGTTGATCATGTCTTCCACCGAGTTGGCAGTCGGATCGTAATCAGAACCCTTGTAGCGCCACAGGTTGGTGACATTGGCCCGATTGCCCAGCAACGAGTACGAGTTGGCGCTGACCGAGGCCACCTTGGGAGCACCCATGAAGTACCAGCACAGATCAATGATGTGCACACCGATGTCGATCAACGGGCCACCGCCGGAACGCTCGAAGTCAGCGAACCAGCCACCGGGGTTGCCGGTGCGTCGAATGAAAGAGGCTTTCGCGTAATAGATCTCACCCAGGTCACCGGCATCGACAAATTTCTTCAGCAGCTGCGCGTTTGACGAGTGCCGGCGGACAAAGCCCACCTGCAGCACCTTGCCGCTGGCCTCGACAAGTGAGGCGAGGTCGGTCACCTCGGTCAAGGTCCGGCTTAATGGCTTTTCCACCAGCACATGTTTGCCGGCTTTCAGCGCGGCTGCGGCCAGTTCGGCGTGGGTGTTGTTCCAGGTGCAGATGCTCACCGCTTCGACTGCCGGATCCGCCAACAGCTCGGCTGCGCTACCGTAAGCCGCCGCATCGTATAACCCGGCAACTTCGGTAGCCCGGGCGGCGTTGACATCAGCAACAGCAACGATTTTCACCTGGGGATTTGCCGCATAGGACTGCAGATGCATTTTCGCGATATTTCCGACGCCGATCACGCCGATATTCAAAGATGACATGATCAGACTCCGGCCAAGATGCGCTGGGTATTGGCCAGACCGCGCTCACACCCGAGCAGGCAATCCTCGATGCCCTCGAATTCGATGGAGACGTAACCGTCATAACCAGAATTTTTGACGGCGGCCAGCACTGCGGGCATGTCCATATCGCCGTAGCCCACGATGGATCCACGGATGTAGCGATCACCCGGGGTATGTAGCCAGCCGTCACCGACATTGGCTGCCGCACTTCGAATGTAGAAATCCTTCAGATGCACGATTGACGCCTGGCTGATGTTGCGCTGGACGGCTGTCACCGGATCTTCGTCCACGCACAGGAAGTTGCCGACATCGAGGGTGGTCTTGAAGTTGGGCTCGTCGACGAGGTAGAGGAACCTGCGCACCCGTTCGCTGGCATTGACCATCATGCCGTGATTTTCGATCGAGGTGACGATGCCGAACTGGGCTGCGTACTGCGCGATCTCCTTGGACGCCGCCACCAATGTGGGGAGCAGCTTTTCGTATTCGTCGATGGCGTCCACCCGGTGGGCCCATTTGGCAACATCGTGGCGAAAGAGCTTCATTCCCAGTCGATCTGCTACGTCGACATAGCGTTTGACCCTGGCCAGTTCGGTCTCCAGGTCGGCAACACAATCCTGGACAAAGTCGGCCGGGATTACCAGATTTGACAGTTCGACCCCGGTTGCTGCCGACTTGGCCAGCAGCGCGGCATGTAATTCCTCGTTGGTGTCGAAACCTGAATCGTCCTTGCCCATCTCGCTGGCCAACGACACGGTGGCAATTTCCAGATGGTCGCCTGCGCTCTGTGCAACCCAGTCCATCGCATCCAACACGGACATTTGCCCGGTGCGCAGACGTTGGTAAAAGCTGTAGGAGCTAAATCCGAACTTCATTTGTACTCTTTCTCTGATCGTGATGGGTAATGAGAGTGCTAGCGGGCGAGGGCTTTCCATTCCTCGCGGCGCAGCTGTTGGCGTTCTGGATCGGCAACCGGTGAAGCCAGCAACAGTCGCTGGGTGTACAGGTGCTCAGGCGTGCTGGTGACGACTGCCGCTTCGCCGGACTCGACGATTTCTCCTCGGTACATCACCGCCACCTGATGGCTGATGTACCGAACCACAGACAGGTCGTGGGTGATGAACAAATACGCGACCCCGGTGCTGACCTGCAGCTCGATGAACAGGTCGAGAATCTTGGCCTGAGTGGAAAGGTCGAGCGCGCTGACCGGTTCATCACAGACTACCAAACGTGGCTCCCGAGCCAGTGCCCTGGCGATGGCGATGCGCTGACGTTGTCCGCCGGAAAACTCCCGTGGATACCGACCACCGGCATTGGCGGGTAGTTGCACCTGGTCCAGCAGCGTCCTGATTCGAGCGACCGCCTCCACACGGCCGGTGCCGGCGACCTGTAAGGGCTCGGCAAGGATCGATTCCACCGTCATCGCCGGGTTCAGCGAGGAGTAGGGATCTTGGAAAACCACTTGGATGTCCTTGGACAACTCTCGGCGACCTCGGCGATTCAGGGTTGCCAGATCGGTGCCGTCGAATTCGATGCGGCCACCGGTTACCGGCGCCAACCCGAGTACTGCTCGACCGAGAGTTGTTTTGCCGGAGCCGGATTCACCGACCAGCCCGAGAGTGCGACCTGGCTCGATCTGCAGCGAGACCTTTTTCAGCGCATGGAAGGATTTGGCCCGAAGGCCACGAGCCCGATAGTGAACATCCAGGTCGGT
>JBBSRY010000440.1:0-3253 GCA_038242595.1 Mycobacteriales bacterium | reverse complement strand
TGGTGAGCCTCAGGAGGGGACCCGGGGCTCACCAGTTGCACGACATCGATCCTTGGGGTGACCACCTATCAAGGAGTTGTCACGACAACTCCTTGAGGGGACTATTTCTCAAGGAGTTGTCGCAGCACATATTGCAGGATCCCGCCGTGTCGGTAGTAGGCCGCTTCGGCGGGGGTGTCGATCCGTACCGTGGTGGTGAATTCCTTCGTCTGGCCGTCGCAGGTGGCCCGCACGGTCACCTCGCCGGGCAGGGGTCCGCTCTGACCGTTCGCGGTGAGTCCGCTGATCGAAAACTCTTCCGCGCCAGTCAGCCCCAGGCTTTGGACGGAGTCTGCGGGCGCGAACTGCAGGGGTAGTACACCCATGCCGATCAGGTTGGAGCGGTGGATCCGCTCGAACGAGGTGGCCAGTACCGCCTTGACGCCGAGCAGGAGCGTACCTTTGGCCGCCCAGTCTCGGGAGGATCCGGAACCGTATTCCGCGCCGGCGAGGATGATCAACGGCACTTTCTCGGCGGCATACCGTTCGGCCGCGTCGAAGATGCTCATGGTCTTCCCGTCGGGTAGGTACCGCGTCACTCCGCCTTCGGTGCCGGGCGCGAGCTGGTTGCGGAGCCGGACATTGGCGAAGGTGCCTCGGATCATCACGTCATGGTTGCCGCGGCGGGATCCATAGGAGTTGAAGTCTTTTGCCGTCACCCCATGGGCCTGCAGGTACTCACCGGCGGGGGAGTTCTGCTTGATGGCGCCGGCCGGGGAGATGTGGTCGGTGGTCACCGAATCACCCAGGAGGGCGAGTACCCGCGCCTCAGAAATGTCATGAACTGGCTCAGGGTCGCGTTGCATACCGTCGAAGTAAGGGGGCCGGCGGACGTAGGTGGAGGTGTCATCCCAGGCGAAAACCTGCCCCGCCGCGACGTCCAGGCTGCGCCAGTGGTCGTCGCCGGCGAAAACGTCAGAGTAGTTTTCGGTGTACATCTCCGAGCGTAGATGCTCGTTGATGACCGCCGCGATTTCCTGGGTGCTCGGCCAGATGTCGCGCAGGTACACGGGTTTGCCGTCGGGGTCGTGTCCGAGTGGGTCGTTCAGGACGTCGGCGAGCATGGTCCCGGCCAACGCGTAGGCGATCACCAGGGGTGGTGAGGTCAGGAAGTTCATCTTCACTTCGGGATGGATGCGGCCCTCGAAGTTGCGGTTACCGGACAGGATCGAGCACACGGTCAGATCGTTGGCGTTGACCGCCTTGCTGACCTGCGGGATGAGAGGGCCGGAGTTACCGATGCAGGTGGTGCACCCGTAGCCGACCAATCCGAAACCGAGCTTATCCAGGAACGGAGTCAGGCCGGCCCGGTCGTAGTAGTCGGTGACGACCCGGGAACCCGGGGCCAACGAGGTTTTCACCCACGGTTTACTGCTCAAGCCTCGTTCGACGGCCTTCTTGGCGAGCAGGGCGGCACCGATCATCACCGCGGGGTTGGACGTGTTGGTGCAGGAGGTGATGGCGGCGATCACGACGTGCCCGTGGTCCACCGTGGCTTGTTCGCCGTTGTCCAGGGTGACCTGCGCCGGGTTCGACTGCCAATCGGGCTCCGGACCGTCCGGGTTGGGGGTGACGGGCCGATCGGCTTTGCGGTCGTGGTCGATCGCCGGCGGGTCGCTCGCGGGGAATGATTCGGTGCCCGCCTCGTCCAGCCCGGCCCGGAGCGCTACCGACTGGGTTTGGCCGGACAGCAGGGACCCGACCGTACGCGGGGCGATCTTCAACGGAATCCGGTCCTGCGGACGTTTGGGTCCGGCGATGCTGGGTTCCACCGATGACAGGTCCAACTCGATGCTCTGACTGTAGGACGGTTCATGATCTGGGTCGTGCCACATGCCCTGTTCCTTGGCATATGCCTCCACCAGCCGAATCTGCGCTTCGGGGCGCCCGGTCAGTTGCAGATAGTTCAGCGTCTCACCGTCAATGGGGAAGATCGCGCAGGTGGAACCGTATTCCGGGCTCATATTGCCGATAGTGGCCCGGTTGGCCAGCGGTACGTTCGCCACGCCGGGGCCATAGAACTCCACGAATTTACCGACCACACCGGTCTTGCGAAGCAGTTCGGCAATGGTCAGGACCAGATCGGTGGCGGTGCTGCCCTCGGGCAGGGCCCCGGTGAGCTTGAAGCCGAGCACCTGGGGGATGAGCATGCTCATCGGCTGTCCGAGCATCGCCGCCTCCGCCTCGATCCCGCCGACACCCCAGCCGAGTACGCCGAGGCCGTTGACCATGGGGGTATGGGAGTCGGTGCCGACCAGGGTGTCCGGGTAGGCCAGTAGCCCCTCCGGTGTCTGGCGGGTGAACACGACCCTGGCCAGGTATTCCAGGTTGATCTGATGGCAGATGCCGGTGTCCGGGGGGACAACCAGGAAATCGTCGAACGCGTTCTGCGCCCATCGCAGGAGCTGGTAGCGCTCCTGGTTACGGGAGAACTCCAGGTCGGCGTTGATGCGGAAGGCGTCGGGTCTGCCAAAGACGTCGGCGATCACCGAGTGGTCGATAACCAGCTCCGTGGGGATCAGCGGATTGATCTTCGCGGGGTCACCGCCGAGCGCGGTCATCGCATCCCGCATCCCCACCAGGTCGACCACACACGGCACACCGGTGAAATCTTGCATCAGCACCCGGGCGGGAGCGAACTGGATTTCGGTTCCGCTCACCTCCTGAGGTTTCCACCCGGCGAGCGCCTGGATCTGGTCAGCGGTGACCAGGTGTCCGTCCTCGTTGCGGATCAGGTTCTCCAACAGCACCTTGAGACTGTAGGGAAGGTGTGCGGTGCCCTCAATCGCATCAAGACGGTAGATGACGTACGACTGGTCACCGACTGTCAAAGTGCTTCGGGCGCCAAAACTGTTATCGCTCATGATCCCTGCCTCAATGTGAGTTCGTCCGACCAGCTGATGCGTTGACGGCTTTCCAGATGTCGCCGTTCGAAATCTTCTTGGCCCATCATGCTCCAGCGTCGCGGCTGAAGATTTTCGGCCCTGGCCTGGCCTGGCCATGGCCTGGCCTGGCCCTGTCGGGCACTGCCTGCCCGCCACTGTGAGGTCGGCCGTGGAGCCCGGCGTGGAGGTTCCGGTCGACGGGGCCTACAGTGCGGATATGGTTCTCGGTCCTCAGAGTGCGCGACTCGCCAGCGCGAGAGGCTCGACGGTGGCCTATAAGGGCGCGATGGCCGTTTCCGGGCTGATCATGTTGCTGTACGTATTGATCC
>JBBSRY010000439.1:0-3257 GCA_038242595.1 Mycobacteriales bacterium | reverse complement strand
TCATTAACTTCTAAGCAACGATCTACGTTAACTATTGACATGCTCGCTGCGGCGGCCAATACTTCCGAGTCAGAACGGCTGCTCAGCGGATCTTTCGCCGCCGCGGGCAGCCTGCCGCCTCGCCTCGAAAATCGCAGGACGACCATTCAGCAGCAGTTGCCACCGCGGCTGCCCCCCACACGGAGGTCCCTTCTCATGAACCAATCAACTCGGCATCTCAGACGAACTGGCGGTCGTTGGCGCCGCAGCATGCTGTTAGTCGGTGCCGTGGTGACCGCCCTGGTGCTGTCTTCCTGCGGCAGCGATTCAGACTCCACGGGAACTACCGCAGGGACCACCGCTGCTGCCGGGGGTAGTACGAGCGGCGAAATGGGTGAAAGTTCCGCCCCGACGGCGGCTCCAGGAGGCAATCTGGTGGTCGGGATGACCTCCGATCCGGACACCCTGTTCCCGTGGAAAGCTACCCAGTTCCAGGCCGTGAACATTCTTGGTCTCGCCTACGGGAGTCTGACCGAACTGGACAAGGATCTGGCGGTGGTGCCTGGTTTGGCTGCCTCCTGGGAATACAACGACGACGCGACCGAACTGACGATGACACTTCAGGAGGGCGTGACATTCGCTGACGGATCACCCCTGACCTCCGCCGATGTCGAGTACTCATTGACGGCCATCCAAGATGAAGCGACCGCAGCGGTAGCGCGATCCACGCTTACCTCCGTCACCGGCATTGCCGCCCCGGATGATCAGACTGTGGTGCTGACCCTGTCCGGACCCGATGCCGGACTGCTGGCAGGTCTGGCCACGGTGAACCTGGCAATTTTGAAGAAGGGTGACAACGAGGAGTCACTGACAGCTACCACCAATGGCACTGGTCCCTTCGTCTTTGGCTCCCGCAAGCCCAGCGAGTCGCTGATTCTGAATGCCAACCCCATTTATTGGCGCGGTGCACCAACGCTGGGTAGCGTCGAATTTCGCATCATCCCGGACGAAACGTCGATCGTTGCCGCCCTGCAATCGGGCAACGTGCAAATGGCCACCATTGATGATCCGCTGGTCGCCCAGACCGCTGAGGCCACCGGGATCGCCATCGCCAAGACCAGCCAACTGTCCTACCATGCCCTTCAGCTCAATGCTTCCAAGGCGCCTCTCGATGATGTGAACGTGAGACTCGCCATCGCCTGCGCAATTGATCGTCAGCAGGTCATCGATACTGCCGCACTCGGTGAGGGTGAAGTGACCGGGCCGATTACCTCGCCGGCTTTCAAATCCGATCCAAATGCCGGGCCATGTGCTAACAAGGATTTGGCCAAATCCAAGGAATATCTGGCGAAGTCGGCCTATGCAGATGGCTTGACGATCAAAACCATAGTCTCTCAGGGTGAATACTCCACCTCGGTCAATGAAGCGCAGAATCTAGCCGCACAACTGGCTGAAGCGGGGATCACGATGGAATTGGAAGTGCTCGAATCCGGTGCCTATGTGGACCGATGGGTGGCTGCCGATTTCGAGACGGCAGTGGCCCTTAATGGCGGTCGGCCGGACCCGGACACGATGTACGGACGCTACTTCACCAGCACCGGAAATCTGAACAAGGTCGCCGGCTATTCATCGCCGGAATTGGACAAGCTGTTTGCCGCCGGCAAGGCGTCAACGGATCCTGCCGAACGGGCCACGATCTATACCGATGTCAGCAACAATCTGGTCGACAATGCAGCCTGGGTATGGCTTTTCACCGGCTTTACCTACACCGCGACAACAACGGCAGTAGCCGGATTCACCCCGATGGCAACCGGTTCTCTCCAGTATCTCCGAGAGACCACCGTCAGCTGATCAACTGGCCGGCGAAAGGGGCGACAGATCTCTGATCGAACCTTTCGTCGGCGCTGGCATCAACTCGGTGAAAGGAGCCTCAACCATGGTCAGAGCCATCATGAATTCGCCGATCCTGCGAAGTCCATTGTGGCGTCGACTATTCGAAGCCATTGGGACCTTGCTCGGAGTCGCGGTCGGAGTGTTCGTCATGCTCCGGGTGGTGCCGGGGAATCAGATCACCGCGTCGTTCGGTACCGAAGCCGCGGCACTAACTCCCGGGCAGCAGGAGGCATTGCGGGCCTACTACGGATTGGACGTCAATCCGTTTGTCCAGTTCTTCAATTGGCTTGGATCGGTGCTCACCGGGAATTTCGGTGTCTCCCAGCGGTCTGGACAGCAGGTTGGCGACATGATCGCAGCGACGCTGCCGGTGACCTTGGAATTGGCAGTCTTATCGCTGATCATCGGTCTGGTCCTGGGAATTCCACTGGCGCTCATCTCGGCGTCCAAGCCGGGGGGTGCGCGCGACGCCCTGAGCCAGACGGTCGGACTGGCAGCCCTTGCCCTGCCCAACTTTCTGCTTGGTTCGGTGCTGTTGACTCTGGTGTCTCGCTTTGCCGGCTACAACCCCAACGCCGAGGCTTTCGCAACCTTCTTCAGCAACCCCGGACTCAATCTGCAGCAGATGATGTTTCCGGCGTTGGTTCTCGGATTCGGGCTGACGGCTCCCATCATGCGTACTGCCCGCTCCTCGCTGCTGGAGGTGCAGAGCCAAGACTTCATCCGGACCGCCAAAGGGAAGGGAGTCAGCCCCAGAACCATTCGGGTCAAACATGTCCTGCGGGCCGCGTCGGTGCCGATCGTCACCATGACCGGAATCCAGTTCGGGTACCTACTGGGCGGGGCTGTTGTTGTCGAGCAGATTTTTTCGGTGCCGGGTATCGGGCGGCAGGTTCTGACCGGTTTGCAGCAGAAGGAGTACGCCGTCGTGCAGAGCACCGTCCTGGTGATCGCCGTCGCGTTTGTGCTGGTCAATTTGGCTACCGATTTGCTTTACCGTGTCATCGACCCGAGGGTGCGTGAATCGTGACGACAGTCGACATCCAGGCCGAGGACGTCGCCGGGGAACCGAAGGATCCGACGCCAAACGCTCCTAAGCGCCAGCAACCTTGGAAGTCGTTGCTAGGCAATCCGAATGGTCTGATCGGCCTGATTCTTACTGCCATCATTCTGCTCGGCGCGTTGGCCGCATTCTTTGGATTCACTCCCTTCGACCCGAATGAGCAACACCCGCTGGACCGACTCAAGGGCCCGTCCGGCGGTTACCTGATGGGCACCGACCAGTTCGGGCGCGATGTGTTGTCCAGGGTGATGGCCGGCGCTGCGGGGTCCTTGCAGGTTGCGATCGTAGCGGTGGTGCTATCCGGTCTGATCGGAACATTCGC
>JBBSRY010000438.1:0-3258 GCA_038242595.1 Mycobacteriales bacterium | reverse complement strand
GGCTTGGGTATAGCTCGAAAGGTTCATGACATCAGTGTGACACCACTTCTGACGTCATGCAAGGGTGAAATGACGTCATTAGTGGTGTCGCTGGACAAATCCACTATCGGGCGACGCCTCGGAGGCGACTGTCTTCCCAGGTGCGGGCAGGGGGTGAACCAACGTCCTGGCATGTTGGCGGCGCCACGAACGAGTAGCTAGGGTTGACCGTATGACGCACGCAATAGACAGCAAATTCGTTTCACTCCTGGCCGATCAGGTTCGCAATGAGTTCACCGCCAGCCAGCAGTACGTCGCCATTGCCGTTTGGTTCGACGCTCGTGATCTGCCGCAACTGGCGGCGCACTTCTATCGTCAGGCGGTCGAAGAGCGCAACCACGCGATGATGATCGTCCAGTGGATGTTGGATCGCGATCTCGAGGTCACCATCCCCTCGGTGGGTGAAGTGGTGAGTGGTTTCACCGGGATTACCGAGCCCATTGCACTGGCACTGGCTCAGGAGAAGACGGTCACCGAGCAGATCAAGGCTCTTTTCGGTGCCGCTCGCGCCGAGAACGATTTCCTCGGCGAACAGTTCATGCTGTGGTTCCTCAAAGAGCAGGTGGAGGAAGTGGCTTCCATGACGACGCTCCTGACGATTGCCGAGCGTGCAGCCGACGATTGGTTCGACGTCGAGACCTATCTGTCCCGGGAGACCGTGAGTGAGGACGGCGGCGACGTGGATGCGCCCACCGCGGCCGGCGGGGCACTCTGATTCACTCTCCCACCGCACTGAGATACCCCGAACCGCTCCGGATCTGTCCGGGGCGGTTCCGTTTCGTCGGTAAGAGTTCGCAGCATCGGCGATGAGAGGGACTTTCTCGTGAACCCTGCCGGCCCGGGATGAGCATCGAACTTCTGATTGGTCTGATTGTTGCCGTGCTGGCTGCTTTCGCCCTGTTGGTGGGACGCCGGCTCCGGCTTCGAGCGCTTTCCACTCCCGACATGCGCGCGGCCGCCCGGGCCCTGCATCTGGCCGGGCAGGCCGGGCCGCCGCTGCGAGGTGGGCTCACTCCCGAGTCTGCGGCGAAGTCGCTGCCGTCGCTGCGTGCACTGCTGGCCACCCCCGGGGTCGCACTTTGCCGCTCCGATGGCGCAGTCCTGGCATCTGTTGGGCCTGCCGATCACCATGTAACGGCGTTGGCCGAACACGTGACCCAGGCCTGCGCGACGGGCCGACGCGAGGTACTTCGGTTGCCGCCATGTCCACAAGCCGGCTGCCAGGCCGAACGCGCGCTGATCCTGCCGTTGGTCGTCGCCGGGAACTCAACCGGGGCGCTCATCGTCCTCACGACCGGTGCTATCGGACCGTATCTGGTCACCGCCGCTGATGAGAGTGCCCGCTTCATCACCGCCCAACTCGAACTTGCCGGCTTGGACGTGTCCCGTGATGCGTTGGCCAGGGCCGAGGTAAGGGCGTTACGAGCGCAGATCTCACCGCATTTTGTCTACAACTCGCTGACCACCATCGCCGCCTTCGTCCGCAGTGATCCACACCGGGCCCGAGAACTCCTGCTCGAGTTTGCTGATTTCACCCGTTACTCCTTCCGCACGGCCGGTGAATACACCACCTTGGCCGACGAACTCGGCAATATTGATCGCTATCTGATCCTCGAAAAGGCGCGGTTCGGCGATCGGTTGAAGGTCAAGTTGCAAATCGCCCCCGAGGTACTGGCCGTGGTGGTTCCTTTCCTCTCGGTGCAACCGTTGGTGGAAAACGCAGTCCGTCATGGGCTGGCCGGTCAAGCCGGCGGCGGCACCGTCACGATCGTCGCTGCGGACCTGGGCGCCGACTGCGTGATCTCGGTGGAGGACGACGGCATCGGGATGGAACCCAAACTGGTCGGGCGGACAGCGCCCGATGAGAATGCCGGTGCTCATGTCGGACTTGGCAACGTGGATGATCGGCTCCGCGCGGCTTTCGGTCAGGATTACGGTCTGGTGGTAGAAACCGCGCCGCAGGCCGGAACGAAGGTCATCCTGCGAGTACCCAAATATGCTCCAGGTGTGGCGGTCGATAAACCAGCGGTAGCTCAGACGGACAGGGGTCGCGGTGAGTCGAAGTAACCGATATCGCGGCCCGGCAGTTGTCGGGATGTTGTTAGTTGTCCGCTGCTCGGGTGATGGCTCGCATTCTGGTGCCCGGCTATGGCGGTAGCCGAACCCACTCGATCCGGATTGATGGTCCTGGCCGTCGATGATGAGGCACCGGCCCTGGACGAGCTCACCTATCTTTTGAGTCAGGACAGTCGAATTGGCATGGTGCGCACCGCAAATGACGCTACCGGCGCCCTGCGACTACTGCAGGACCGCACTTTGACACCGCCGGATCTGGTGGTGCTCGACATCAGGATGCCCGGTCTGGATGGCATCGAATTGGCCAGGGTCCTCGGCGGTCTGCGGCAACCACCGGCCATCGTATTCGTCAGCGCCCACGATGATCGTGCTGTCGACGCCTACGACATCGGCGCGGTGGACTATGTGCTCAAACCCGTCCGAGCTGAACGCCTCTTCGCCGCCATCACTCGAGTGTTGGCCCTGCATCGGCCGTCCGTCAAAGGGGGCCTGGATGAGCAGGACGAGATGATCGCGGTCGAATTGGCCGGCACCACCAAGCTCGTGGCGCGTTCGTCAATTTGCTTCGCCGAGGCGCAGGGCGATTATGCCCGTCTGCACGCCGAGGACGGTCAGAGTCACCTGTTGCGAACTCCGCTGTCGGTGCTTCAGGAACGCTGGGAAACAGTCGGGTTCATTCGGGTTCACCGCAGCTACCTGGTGCCGATCGCCCGGATCACCGAACTACGCAGTACCGGTACCGGACAGCAGATCAAGGTGACGGGCCAGCGAGAACCGGTGGAGCTACCGGTTTCTCGGCGCCACGTCCGCGAACTCAAGGAGCGACTGTTCGGGTCGGCAAGGGGATCCGGTGCCGGCAATGGTCGCTGATCCGGCGGGGCGGCCCAAACGGGTCCGAGTCGTGCTTGCCGACCGGCGACCGGCCCCGATACCGATTCCCGCTTTCTCGGAAATCAGCAATCAGACCGACGTCGGTCGGCTGCTGGTGCGTGGCCTGATTCGGGCACAACTGGCCGCGGCGCTGCGCATCGTCGGACTGGCGGTTTTATTCTTCGGATCAATTCCAGCGTTGCTGGCGATCTTTCCGGCTTGGGGGCGAGTGACGGTATTGGGCGTGCCACTGCCCTGGCTGTTCCTGGGAGT
>JBBSRY010000437.1:0-3259 GCA_038242595.1 Mycobacteriales bacterium | reverse complement strand
GGGCTGGTTGTGCTTGGCGGTGAGCACGAACTGCGCGCCGATCGAGTGCGGGTACTCGGCGTGTCCGCGTTGGGTGTGGAGTGCATCAGCGGTGAACACGGCCTGGGACAGGTCGACCCCAGCGGCGACGAGCCCGCTGAGCAGCGGGGCGAACTGGGGGATGTAGGGTCGACCACGCGGCGAGGTGCCCGGTTTAGCGGGTCCTTTTCCGCGTGGTCTCCCCCCGAACCCGCCGTACGAGTTTCCCCGTAACGGGCTCTCCAGTGATTATTCCGTGAGCGGTGTGGCTGACCGTTTCGTGTGGATGGACTCATGGCAGGACCGGCAGACCATGAGGGTCTTTCGGCGTTTGCTGCTCATGAGGTTCATCCATGCGGGTCGGTCGGTCTTCCCGTTCCCGTTGAGGTCGGCAAGTTTTCGGACCTGATGGACTTGAACGTCATCGGGCTGCTTGCAGATCTCGCACACGCTCCGGAGGAGTCGTTGGACGACTTCGCGGTGGCGGTGTGGGGTGGGATCAGGAGCACGGTCAAAGAGCACCGCGTTCTTGTTCCGTTTGAGGGGGATCCCGCCGAACCGTGCGACCAGTGGTTTTCTGCCCGGCCGTTGGACGGTGGCCTCAAAGCAGGTGCGCAGCCCGTACGGTGTCTCGATTTTAGCCTTGTGGCGGGCTGTCATCTTCGACACCGATGAGCGGTGCTTTGCTGCCAGGGTCCTGAGCATCGAGGTCCGCATGACCCATTCGACCCGGTTTAGCCAGTAGACGTTCCCGGCGGGCAGATAGTACTGGACGAGCCCTCGGTACTGAGCCCCGAACGTGGCGATGATGGTGTGATCATCCTGGTTCACCAGGTCGGGGCGGTGCGCGGGTTTACCGCGTCGCAGGTACTGGGCGTTCTTGGCCTTGATCACCGATCGTGGGACGTTGAGCTTGATGAACCCGTCGGTCCACCTGCGGCCCCGGGCTCCCTTGCTGTGGTCATGGTGAGCGGTGATCTCGTAGCCGAGGAACCGCGCCGCTTGTGAGCGGGCGTGAGTGATCAGCGTCTTGTCATCGGAGAGTTCCAGTTTGAGGTCGTCACGCAGGAACTCCGCCAGGCGCTGCTTGATCTGCTCGGCTTCGGCCTTGGGTCCGGTGAACCCCAGGAGCTGGTCGTCGGCGTACCGGGTGTACCTCAACCGGCGGTAGCCCGGATCACGTGGGTCACCGCTGGGTAGAAGACGCCGCTGCTTGCGCAGTTCCCGCACGATGGTGCGGTCGCCGCGTTTGCGTCCTCGTCCGATAGCGTTCGACAACTTGCGATACACAGGGTTGAACTTCCTGCGTGCTCCTCGGGTGTATTCGGGAATCAACACCTGTTCGACGAAGCTGTCCAGTTTGTGCAGGTAGATATTAGATAAGATCGGTGAGGTGACCCCACCCTGCGGCGAGCCGCTGAGCGTGGCACCCCAGACCCAATCCTCTAGGTATCCGGCTTCGAGCATGTTACGCATCAGCCGAAGGAACCGGTTATCGTGGATTTTCTCCGACAGGGTCCCGATCATCACATCGTGATCGAGCGACCCGAAGCAGTCGGAGACGTCGGCCTCGATGAACCAGGTTGTCCCGGTCCAGGTATTCGCCATTTCGGTCAGCGCCGTGTGGCAACCTCGGCCGGGACGGAAACCGTGCGAACGGCCGGAGAACCGTGGTTCATGATACGCCTCCAACAGGAGGCGGATCACTTCACCAACGAGTTTGTCCGACCAGGTTGGCAGTCCGAGCGGTCGCCTCTTCCCGTTCTTCTTCGGGATGTAGACGCGCCGCACGGGCGCAAATCGGTAGCGCTCGTGGCGCATCGCGTCGATGATGCGTCCGATCTTGCCCATGGACATGCCGTCCGCGGTTTCCCCCGTGACCCCAGGCGTCATCGCCCCCTTGTTGGAGTAGATGCGCCCGTAGGCCAGCAGATACATCTGCGGGTTGAACAGCTGTCGATACAGTTCCTCCAGCGGCAGACCATGCCTGCCGCGTTTACGTAGGACACCCAGCACCGTTTCGGCGCTCTGCATTTCGCATACCTCCTGGCATGTGTGTCCGAATCACCTGTGCTCCTTGGCCCTGTGGACGGCTTTCCCGTCCTCCCTGGCAGGACGTGACCCCTGCGACTACTACGAGCACTCCGTCGCCCTAGGGCTCGCGCCCCATAGGCGATCCCGCGTTCGTCCCTGTCGTACGTAACAGCGTGACTTAGGCGTCCCACTCATCCCCTTGAATATCCTCACTGGACATCGCCCGACACCCCGGAAGTTGCATCCGGCAACGAAATAACCGAACGCAGGGCGCGGCACCGGTTTCAGACGCCGTTTCCGGTGGATGAAGAGTTGCATCACTGGAGATTGGGATTTAAGCAATCCAGCTTTCGCCATATCACGCGGGCCCCCCAGCGCGTCACTCCGGGCATCTGGACATGACCGCCGATATTCATGGCATGCTCTGGTCCCCATCACCTTTCGGCTCCGGGTAAGCCACAGGGCCTTCGTCAAAGTCGTTGGCGTAGTTGATCACCTCCTTTCTGGCTGTTGGGGCTAGACGCCGAGCAGGGTGAGGATCTGGTCGAGTCGGCGGGAGAGTTTCTCGGTGGCCTGTTTGATGTTCGTCCAGCCGGCGAGTCGTAGCAGGCTGATCGCGGCGTT
Organism: Mycobacteriales bacterium; assembly: GCA_038242595.1. Taxonomy (GTDB): domain Bacteria; phylum Actinomycetota; class Actinomycetes; order Mycobacteriales; family Nakamurellaceae; genus Nakamurella. The sequence continues at coordinate 583 of JBBSRY010000437.1, read as the reverse complement.
TCTGATGCCGGCCATGATCTGGGGCGCGGAGCCGGTTCTGACTTGCGATCTGTCTTCATCAAAGGTGACGTCACGGACGTAATGGGCGCGATTTTCCACCTGCCAGTGGCTGCGGACGAGCGCGGCGATGTCGGCGGGGTTGGCCTGATGGGTGGTCAGGCTGGAGATGCCGTAGGCGGTCTCGGCTCGTTTCGGGTTGCCGTGCAGGTCGGTGGTCACGCGGCGGATACGGAAGGCCTGGAAGACGCCGGGGAAGTCCAGGTCGACGACGTGTGCGGTGCAGGTGATCTCGCGGGTCTCGCAGCGGCCGTGCCCGCGGTCAAAGGTGATGTGGTGAGGGGGGGAAAGCCGCGTCACGGTCACCGAAGAGCTCGGTGAGCTTGGCGCGGAGCTTGGGCTGGTTGGACTTGACGGTCAGGACGTACTCGCCGCCTCGCTCAAGGACGCCGTCGATGTTGTCGCGGTGCACGTGGAGGGCGTCGGCGGTGATGACCGCGCCGCCCAGGTCCGGTGGGTCGGGCTGGCTGGCCTGGTGTTCGCTGCCGCCGCTGCCGCGGTTGGTCGGCTCGGCGCCGGTGGCGGC
>JBBSRY010000436.1:0-3264 GCA_038242595.1 Mycobacteriales bacterium | reverse complement strand
TGGTGCAACCGGCAATCGATGACATCGCCGCCGAATGGCGGGCAAAGGAGGTTCGCATCGATGTCGCGGCCGGTCCGGCCACGGTCCGCGGGGACCGGTCACTGCTGGAACGGCTATTGGGCAACTTGGTAGAAAACGCGGTGCGGCACAACATTTCCAGTGGCTGGATCAAAGTGTCGACCAGGACCATTGCTCACCGTGCGGTACTAGAGGTGATGTCCTCCGGACCACCGATCGATCCGGCAACGGTCGCTCAACTCTTCGAGCCGTTCCGGCAGGGGGCACGCGCGAGGACGGAGCACACCGGCAGCGGTTTGGGGCTCTCGATTGTGAAAGCGGTGGTGGCTGCTCATGGGGGGGAGGTACGGGGCGCACCGGTTCCCGAGGGTGGGCTGCTCATTACCGTCACCTTTCCCGCCGGGTGAGGGCTCCCGTCGTTATCGGCCGATCCGTCTTCTATCGGCCGATCCGTCGGCCGATAGTTCTCTTGGCTTGCGGTGACAGTCCTTCCACCCCTAGCAATTCGGCCATCAGTTCCGGGTGGGAGGTGAAGGCCCGAAAGGTGATGGCGACTGTGGCCGGATGATCCGGGCGGCTGATCACCGTGACGGTATCGCCGGCCTTGACCGCGCCCGGTGTGATCACCCGCAGATAAGTGCCCGATGCTGCCTCCTGGGTGAACCTTTTGACCCCGGCTTTCTCGCCCAGGGCGCCGGCAAATGTGTTACAGGGGATGCGCGGGTCGCTGACTTCAGCACTAAATCTGCACCGATCGCCCAACGCTCACCGATCAAGGAATTGCCGATGTCGAGCCCGACCGTGGTCAGGTTCTCGCCGAAAATCCCATTGGGCAAATCTCTTGCGAGCTTCTTCTGCCAGCGGTCCAGGTCCTCGCGGGCATAGGCGTACACCGCCTGATAGTTGCCGCCGTGATGGCGCAGGTCGCAAACAGAGTCACCGGCCAGACCGCTACCGCCACTTCCCTTGGGTCCAGGGGCGCTGACGTGAACCGAGCGGTCAGTTGGCACCTTTCCGATCCCGGTCACTCCTGGGCTGGAATGTCTGGTCGGCATCGCCCGGCCAAGGTTGACACTGTCGATAACCGCAATGTAATCCACTTTTATGCTGTCCCCTTCAATCCGGCCAGTACCGCCGAACCCAGGAAATCTGCGGTGTGACTTGCAGTCCATCCCTGGGTGCGGGTCAGGTCCACGATCATGCGTTCGTCGAACAACGTGACCCAGAGCAACGCAGCGGTGTCCAGCCGCACACCGTCCAACGACGGTAGCGTTCCTTCGGAACTGAGGTCTTGCAGGATGAATTGCAAGTTGTCGCTGAGCAGGGTGATCTGGGGATCCTGTTGTTGCAGTCGCTGCAGGAATCCGGCGGGGGAGCGAATATAGCGAGCGTCCGCCGAAACGGTCGCCGCTCGTGTCGCCCAGAGCAAACAAACCTGATGGAAGCAGGCTAGACCTCTCAGGTGCGCTCTGGTCTGCACAATCTCGTCGATCAAACCTTCGATCGTCCGATTTTCAAAAGCCATCATCGCGTCATTGATGGTGTCGAAATGGCGATAGACGGTGGCGGGGCCGATACCGGCCTGCCGGGCAAGTTCGGGCAAGGTGAACTGTGGCCCGGCGGCTTCGAGTAGTTCGCCGGCGGCGTCGATCAGGCGGTCACGGGTGCGTCTGGCATCACTGCGTTGTGATGTGCCCTGAGCGTTGGTGATGACGCGACCTCCTCCGGTGTCTCGAACGAAACGCGAGACATCGCCGGCAGTGGCTCCGGCGACTGCGCACTGTCTGGTCTCCCCGCGAAGTCAGTGTCACACGCTCCTATCTCGCGCCGCGAAGCCACGGTGGAAACAAATGAGAACAGTTTCTCGAGTCATATTGACGTAAGCCGGCAAACTAACCAAAATGAGAAGAAGTTATCAATTGTGAGTGGAGGTGTGCGATGACAGAACTGGTCATGAATGCGGCGGTGACAATGCGTCCGGCTCAGTCGCGGACCTTGGAGCGGGTTATTTCCGACCGGCTCCCCAGATCGTCGACCCCGCTGCTGATCGCGGTGTTCTGTCTGGTCATCGCCAGCCCCAACCTGCCGACCGCGCTGCTGCCGGACTATCGCCTGGCCTACGGGCTCAGCCCGTTCGGGCTTTCGTTGGTCTTCGCCGGATATCTGGCAGTCCTGGTGCCGGCTCTGCTGATGTGCACCCGGGGCTGGTTCCGACGGCACTCCTCGATGCTGCTGGTGACCGGACTGATCACGGCGATCGGTTCCTCCATCGTGATGGCGCTGGCCACTAGCACCACACTCCTGGTGGTCGGTAGAGGGCTGGCCGGACTGAGTGTAGGTCTGGCCACCGGAGCCGTTGCGGCGCTGGTGGTGTCGCTGACGGGCGAACGCGGGCGTGGCAGCGTTGCCTCCGGAAGTTTGATCGGCGGCCTGTTCGGTACGGCGGCCGCGGTGCTGCTGGCGCACTTCGGCCTGGGGGATCGGGTCTACCTGCTGCATGCTGTCGTCTGCGCGGTGGCTTTGGTGGCGCTGGTCCCGGTGTTGTGGGGGCTTTCCCGAACGCATCGCCCGGAGCAACGTGTGCTGGCGTCCTGGCGAATCGGCCGCACTGCGGTGAAAGCAATCCCGCTCGAAGACGCTGCGCTACCCGCTCCGGAACGACTGCGGAAAGAAACGCTGCTCGGCACCATCGCCGGCGCGATCAGCTGGACCGCACCCGGCATTGTGCTGGCCCTGCTCCCCGCCGTTCTGCGCAATCTGACCGGCCCAGCCGGAATTTTGGTGGCCACCAGTCCGGTACTGGTATTCCTCGGCGCTGCCTGGGGGCTGCAGGTACTGGCCCGAATTCCGTTGATAGCCCGCACAAGTCGCGGTCAGGAGGTGACCGTCGGCACGGTGATCTGCGCTCTGGGGTTGCTCCTTGTCGGGACCAGTGCGTTCTTCGGTGTGGTGTGGCTGGCCTACCTCGGCTGTTTGCTCGCCGCTGCCGGGCCGGCCCTGGCCTACCGCGGCGGCATGGTGCTGTGTACCCGGGGGATGACCCCGGTCGAGCAGGGTGCGGCCACCTCCAGATACGCGGCCATCTCCTATGGTGTCTCGGCGATCATCGTGATCGGGTGTGGCGCGCTGGGTACCGCTTTCGGGATCGAGAACGGCGTTGCCGGCGGATGTTTCATAGTCACGGCCGCGGCCGCGGTTCTGGTGCTGGTGATCCGTCGGGTCGAAACACAGGTGGATCGCCAAGCT
>JBBSRY010000435.1:0-3267 GCA_038242595.1 Mycobacteriales bacterium | reverse complement strand
CTCCGCGGTGATCCGGACGATGGCTTCGCCCACACTGCCGGCTTCACCGACGATGGCCATGCGGTTGTCATTCAGCCCGGCCAATTCAGTTTTGACACCGGTCCGGAAGAGCGCGTGGTCGTCAACCAGGAAGACCGTTACTGGACCGGATTCTGGTGCACTCACAATGTTGCTCTTTCCACTTGATCGCATTGGCGCAGGTCAGCTCTTGCGCAGCCGAACCCCGGCATCAGCGGGCCGACCCGTTTGCTGGGAGCTCGCCGCCGGCAGGTGCTGCCGGGCGCGGGGATCGGACTGCTGTTCATTGTGCCCCTTGGCCTTCTTGACGGGCATCACCAACTCGACTTCGGTGCCCTGACCCGGCGTCGAATTTACCTTCGCCCGGCCACCGTGACGTTCCATCCGGCCGTGAATGGACTGGGTCAAACCCCGTCGGTCGCCGGCCACCGCAGCCGGATCGAAGCCGGCTCCCCGGTCCCGGATGAACACCTCGATCCCGGAGTCGGTCACCTCGGCGTAGACGCTGATATCCGGCGTGCCGGCGTGTTTGGCGGCATTGACCATCGCCTCTCTGGCTGCGGCGACCAAAGCGGCCACCTCCGGATCCATCGGCGCATCGCCGACCACCACGGGCGCCACCTTGACCGCATAGGTGTCCTCGACCTCACCGGCAGCAGCGGCCAGGGCTGCGCCGAAGGTCTGCGGAATCGCAGTAGCATTCATCGTCAGGTCGGTGGCATAACCGGTCGGACCATATAGCCAGGACCGCAATTCACGTTCCTGCGAGCGAGAGAGCCGCAGCACCTCGCGGGCGTCACCGGCCTGTCGTTGGATCAACGCGAGCGTTTGCAGCACCGAGTCATGCAGGTGGGCGGCAATCTCCGCCCGTTCCGTCTGCTGGATCACCTGCTGACGCTCCGAACCGAGGTCGCGGACCAGCCGCACCCACCACGGGATGAAAATGACAGCCACCCCGACCAGCGTCAGACCCACCGCGATCAACACGCTGCGCGCTGCACTCAGGTCAAACTGGCCAAGGGAGAAAATGACCAGGCCGCCGATGACCAGTACCGCACCGCCGATGATGCGCAGGAGCGGTCCGCGATTTGGCCCCACCATGCCGGCCGCTGATCGACGCCACCGCGCACGACGGTTTTCATCGGCCTCGCGCCAGATAAAGGCGGCGCCCACTGCCATCAACCCGGCCGGCCCGATGATCCAGCCGAGCAAATCACCAATGCCGAGCGCGGTCAACAACAGGACGACGGCCGCCGAAAGGGCCGCAATACCGATGGCCTGACGCCGCTCGATCATTGTCACCTTGGGAGCGGCCGATTCCCAGGAGATGTCCCCGGTCTGCGGGACAAAGATCCACAGCAGCGAGTAGGCCAACACGCCGACGCCGGCCAAGACGCTCATCACCCCGAAGGTGACCCGGACCCAGACCACGTCAACCTTGAGATGGGCGGCAATACCGGCGGCAACACCTCCGATCATCCGGCCGCGTTGGGCGCGCTGGAGTTTCTCAATGCCCTCGATGGTGACCATCGCGGTCTGATTCCGGAGCGGCGCAGGCTCCCGCCCAGGTATGTGGCTCACCCTTTGATCATCCCTGCAATCAGGGTCGGCCGTCATCAGGGAGACCCCTGGTTCAGCAAACCAGGGTGATCCCCGATGTTGGGAACGGACTTTCGACGGCACAGTGATGACTATGAACCAGACACCGCAAACAGGCACCCGGTCACCGGGGAGTGATTGGTGGTCGCGCCGCCCCCGCCGGTCGCGACAGGATTCGAAGGTGGCCGGTGTGGCCGGCGGACTTGGTCGCTACTTCGGAGTTGACCCGGTACTGTTCCGCGTCGGATTTGTTGTCATGACGATCTTCGGTGGCCTCGGCGCGCTGACCTACTGCCTGGCGTGGCTACTCCTGCCCGCCGATGGCGATGAAGTATCGGCCGCCGAGTCATTGATCGGCCGGGGCCGGTCGTCGGTGCCGCCGATCCTGGCCACCGGGCTCGCGCTGGCCGCGATGATCAGTGTGGCGTCGTCGTTTTCCTGGGGGTTGCCGTTCTGGCCGGTGGCAATTGCGGCGCTGGTGGCTTTCATGGTGGCCCGCAAGCGTCGTCGCGGGCCGTTCCGTCCCGGTAGCGATTGGGAGGCTCGGATGCGTGCGGCCCAGCAAACCTGGGGTGGCAGCAATTCCTGGGGTGGGTCTAGTTCCGCTGGCGACGCTGCGAATTCTGGCAGCTCTGTTCACCAGGGTGAGGGGAGCTGGGGCAGCTGGGGTGGTCACGGTTGTGGGTCCCCCAAGCCCCCGGCAGCGGATGCTCGGCAAGCCTCGTACGGAACCCCTGGCGCGGCTGATTCGGATCTACCGACCGCGCCAAGTCCCTTTGAAAAGCCGGCCTTCTGGGATGAGACACCTTCAACTGGTTCGACGGATTCGACAGGTTCGACAGGTTCGACAGGTTCGACAGGTTCGTCCGGGGCCGGTCCGTCCAGCAGTTCATCAACCAGCACCTTGGGCCCGGTGGACCTGAACAAGCCCTGGCCCAACCCGGTGGCGGGCGGCGATGTGCCGGCGAGCGCAACCACTGGTCCGGTCACCGGTGCTACCGGCTCTGCTCCGTCAGCCTTTGACTTCAACCAGAAGCCGCCTGCTTGGGATCCGTTGGGGGCAGCTCCCTTTGCCTGGGACCTACCCGAAATCGAACTGTCCCCAAGAGGTTCCACCGCGCTTGCGGTCAAGGAACGTCCGAGTGTTGTCGGTCGGGTCACCATGGGCGTCGCGTTGCTGGTCGGCGCGCTCGCATCGTTCGGGGTGGTCGGCGGCTGGTGGATGATTTCTTGGGCCGCTGTTTCCGCCTCGGTTCTGGCCGTTATTGCTCTTGGTCTGCTGGTGGGTGCCATCCGGGGACGCGGACACTGCCTGATCGGGTATGGCATCTTTTTCTCGGGACTGACCCTGGCGTTGAGCGTGACCGGGATTTCCGGAACCGACGACTACGGCAACTTCCGCTATGCCCCCACCGCCATCACCGAGGTGCAGAATTCCTACGAAGTCAATGCCGGCATCGGGGTCCTCGATCTGAGTGGGCTGAAACTTACTGAAGGCCAAACTGTTTCGACGGAACTGGAAGTCCGCGCCGGTCGAGGCACGGTGATCCTGCCGGCCGATGCCAATGTCGAAATCACCTGCACCACCGACGCCGGCAACATGAATTGCCTGGGCGAACGGTCAGACGGATTCCGTATCCAGCAGTCCGT
>JBBSRY010000434.1:0-3275 GCA_038242595.1 Mycobacteriales bacterium | reverse complement strand
GGACGCATCATCCTGCCGTTGCTGGTACCCGGGCTAACCATCACGTTCTGCCTGTCCTTCGTGCTTGCCTTCGCCGTCTTTCCGTCGGCAGTTCTCGTGGGCGAGCCGGCCGGTTCAACGCGCGTTATTTCCATTGCCGCCTACCAGGCCGCCTTCGAGAAGTATGACTATTCCCTCGCCTCGGCCATCGCCATGGTGATGGCCGCGGTGCAACTCATTATCGTGGGTCTCCTCCTCGGCTTTCGCCGGCTGTTCTACAGCGGTCCAACCACAGGAGGGAAAGGCTGATGACCACCATCACCGAACCCGAGCCCGCTCCAGCAGTTCGCGAAACTCGTCGGCGGCTGGTCGCGTCACCCATTGCCTGGCTCGTCTGGGGAGCGGTCATCTTCTTCATGGTCAACCTAGTCGGCGTCGTCGGGTCTGTCGTCGTCAACTCATTGGGAACCCGGTGGTTTGGAACCTGGCTGCCGCAAGGCTTCACCACACAGTGGTATGGCCAGTCATGGAAGGAATTCCAGCTTGGCAGAGTCCTGATAGTGACGCTCGAGGTGGCGGTCGCCGTGGTGTTCATCTCGGTCCTCATCGGCGTGCCAGCAGCTTATGCCCTGGCCCGTAAGAATTTTCCGGGCAAGAACATAGTCATGCTCGTCATGTTGCTTCCCGTGCTGCTCCCACCCATCACCTACGGGATCCCGTTGGCCACGGTGCTTTACAAGTACAACTTGGCCGGCTCGCTAAGCGGCGTGATCCTTGCGAACCTCGTTCCCGCCGTACCGTTCGTTGTACTGGTGATGACTCCGTTCATCGAGCAGCTGGACGCGCGAATAGAGTCAGCAGCCCGCATGCTCGGAGCCAATACACTGAACATATTCCTGCGAATACTGTCACCATTGTTACTGCCCGGGATTCTCGCTGCTGCGGTGCTGGTCCTGGTGCGTACCGTCGGCATGTTCGAGCTGACCTTCTTCACTGCGGGCGCCTCGAGCCAAACACTCGTCGTTGCGCTGTACTACTCCGTCTTCGCCTCCGGAATCCGAGCCGGGCAGGAGATTGACGCCATGGCGGTGATCTACGTGCTGACCACGCTGATCATGTTGTTGATAGCCCTGCGCTTCGTCAATCCGACCCAGCTGGTCTCCCGTGTCAGGGAAGCGCCAAACGAATGAGGCAACCTAGCGAGGCAACAGAAGCCGTGCAGGTACGCCCACCGCTGTCCAACCCGGTCATTCGAGTCGGCATCATCGGCTTTGGTGCCATCGGTCATGTACATCGAACTGCCCTAGAGTCTGCCGGTGACGCCCGTGTGGTCGCGGTCAGTCGGTCCAGCGCCACGACCGGGCTCAGCGACGGGCTGGACTGGTACCACGACTACCGTGAAATGCTGCAGCGCGCTGACATCGACGTGGTAGCGGTCTGCTCCCCCAATGGGCAACATATCGAGCATGCCCGCGCCGCTCTGATGGCCGGAAAACATGTCGTTGTTGAGAAGCCCCTCGGTCTGGATATTGATCAGGCAACCCAGCTTGTGGCGCTGGCCCGTGGTCGCGAGCTGATGCTCGCGTCCATTATTCAGCGGAGGTTCGAACCGCAGAACCTTCAGATCAAGGAGCTCATCGTGTCTGGAGCCCTCGGTCGGCCAGTACTGGGAGAGGCACTGATCAGGTGGTACCGCAGCCAGGACTACTACGATGCCGCGTCGTGGCGCGGCACACTGAAGGGTGATGGCGGTGTCCTCTTAAGCCAGGGACTGCACACCATTGACCTTCTGTGCTGGTTTCTTGGACCCGCCAAGGAATCATATGGCTTGACCGCGACCCTGACCCACGACATGGAAGCCGAAGATACGGCAGTCGCCGTGATCAGGTTCGCCAGCGGTGCCCTCGGCGTGTTGAGCGGCACAACCGCCACCTATCCGGGGGTCCCCGAAGTGTTGAGCATGTTCTTCGACCGTGGGCAGTGCACGATGTCCGGCAGCGACATCGTGGCCTGGACGTTCCCAGACATCCCCGTCCCTGAGGCGGCCCCCCATCTCGCCGGTTCCGGTGCTGGCGATCCGACGGCGATCGGCATCGAAGGCCATCGGGCGCAGTGGGCCGATATTCTCAGTTCCCTCCGCCGCGGCACCGAAAGCCTGGTGACCGGAGAGGATGCACTTGACTCCCTCAAGGTGATCCTGCAATCAAGGCGAAGCTCTGGCACAGTTCGCGCGGCACCATGTTGAGCTCCGAGCCGGGCTACCCAACGGCACCGGATCCGGGGAGAGCTCCCAAACGGTGAGTCACCCATCCGGCACTGGGATCCGTGCCTTGTCCCGCTCGCGGCCCGGCGCCCCGCAGGTGGCCCCAGTCCGTATCGTCCACCTCGGGGTCGGCAACTTCCACCGCGCCCACCAGGCCTGGTACACCGCGCATGCCGGGGATGCCGCCGGGTGGGGCATTGCCGCCTTCACCGGCCGCAGACCTGACATCGCCGAGGCACTGGCACCGCAGCAGGGCCTCTATACGCTGATCACTCGGAGTCGTGGCGGGGATGCCTTCGAGCTGATCGGCAGCCTGTCGGCCGTACACGCCGCCACCGAGCATGAGGCCTACTTGGACTATCTGAGCCGACCCGAGGTTTCCATAGTGACCCTCACGGTCACCGAGGTCGGGTACGTCCGGTGCGGTGACGGCCACCTCGACATTAAATCAGCAGCCGTCCAGTCCGACCTTACCTTGCTGCGGTCCGATCTGAGGGCGACCGTGTCCTCGATGCCCGCCAAACTGGTCGTCGGCATGTTGGTTCGCCGCTCCGCCGGTGCTGGCCCGATCACCATTCTCTCCTGCGACAACCTGCCCGCGAACGGCGCTGCCACCCGTACGGTGGTGCAAGACCTGGCGGCCCTGGTAGACGACTCGCTGCCGGAATGGATTGAGACAGAGGTTGACTTTGCCGCTTCGATGGTGGACCGGATCACCCCCGCCACCACCGAGGATGACCGCCGGTTGGTAAAGCGGGAGCTTGGCTATGCCGACGCCTGCCCGGTACCGACCGAACCGTTCAGCGAATGGGCCATCTCCGGGCGGTTTCCGGCCGGCCGGCCGCGCTGGCAGGACGCTGGCGCCCAGCTGGTCGACGACGTGGAGCCCTTTGAGCAGCGCAAGTTGTGGCTGCTGAACGGATCCCATTCCCTGCTGGCCTACGTTGGCAGCGTGCGCGGCTATCAGACGATCGATGAAGCCATCACCGATCCCGACTGCCGGGCCTGGGTCGAGCAGTTCTGGGATGAGGCG
>JBBSRY010000433.1:0-3278 GCA_038242595.1 Mycobacteriales bacterium | reverse complement strand
GAGCAGCTTTGATTCGTGAACTGCGCCTTCCGGTTACCACCCGTCGGGTCGAACTGGTGCGCTACGACCGAATCCGAGATCCAGCTGCTCTGCAAACCGCGTTCATCATAGCGTTCCTAATTTCTCTCGGTGTCGGTGGCCTGACCGCAGTGTTGACAAACCCGGTGACCGCTTTGCTATTTGGCTCCATCTCCTTCGGCGCCGTTGTCGCCGCGCCAGTTGTCCGTTCGGCCCATCGGCCGCACAGTTCCACCGTTGTCGCCGCCCTTAGTAACTGGGGCAGCGTTGGCAATCACCTGACCCGGGAGGCTCGCCTGGTGCTACTGGCGGGACGAGAATCCGACCGGATACTGCAACACCCGGTGTGGCAGTCCGAATGGCTTGACATGCAACGTCTTCGGCTCAATCCCGGCGAACAGGTCGAACAGATCCTGGTCCGAGCGCAGCAGCTGAGACTGTTGCGGTCCGAACTTGGAATTCGCCCACAGGTCGAGCCTGTTACAAGTCTGTTCGAACAACAGAACACCGCGCTGATGGCAGTGGAGAATGCGTTGATCGACCGCGTGGCAGCCTTGCGTAATTACGCCGAACAACTTGATGCCTTAAAGCCGTTACTTGCTGCAGTCGACTCTCTCACCCGTCTGGAGAAACTGAACGATCGGATTGACCAGCTTGTGGGACAGACTGTTTCGGACGAATTCGGTACCGAGAACACGCTCGCGATGCGCGCCGAGTTGAAGTCGATCACCAACGCGCTCCAACTCGTCCACGGCTACCTGAATGGGCGGCCACTCATCCTCCCGTGACAGTCACTGCGGAAGCCGGTGAAGCGCACCAGGGTGGCCGCAATACCGGTCGCGGCGAATAGCCAGTCTGGCGCTGACGTGATCGCACCAGTATTGTCCGCAGTGGCCGACCGTCAGGCCGGGACCACATTAAAAGTATCGGGATCCGGGCCGGTCCGTTCGCCGCGATCCAGACTCGAAATCATCGACATCTGAGCATCATCCAATTCGAAGTCGAAGATAGCTGCATTTTCCTCAACCCGTTGCGGTGTCACCGATTTCGGGAACACAATATTGCCGAGCTGGATGTGCCAGCGCAAGACGACCTGCGCCGCAGTTTTGCCGTGGTCACCGGCAATAGACACGATGGTCGGATCGTCAAGGACCAGGCCTTGGGCAATGGGCGACCAGGCTTCGGTGGCGATACCATGCTCGTCGTTGTAAGCGCGCAGTTCGGTTTGTACCAGGTAGGGGTGCACCTCGATCTGGTTGATTGCCGGCGGGATGGTGGTTTCCGCCAGCAGACGACCGATATGAGCGGCCTGGAAATTCGACACCCCGACAGCTCGGGCGCGGCCACTTCGGTAGATCTCCTCCATCGCGGTCCAGGTCTCGACAAAGCTCCCCACCGCCGGCAATGGCCAGTGGATCAGAAACAGATCGATCTTCTCCAGTTGCAGATCTTCAAGTGTCTTGTCGAAGGCGGCCATCGCATCGTCGTAGGCATGCTTGTTGTTGTTGAGTTTGCTGGTGATAAAGAATTCGCTGGGGTCCAGGCTGGACTGCTTGATCGCCTGCCCGACTTCCTTTTCGTTGCCGTACATCTGGGCCGTATCGATGTGGCGGTAGCCGAGGTCGAACGCGGTGGTGACAGCTTTCACCGTCTCCTCGGGCTTTACCTGAAAAACGCCGAAACCGAGTTGCGGGATCTCCACGCCGTTATTGAGGGCAATGTTAGGAATACTGGTCATCAGTCAGTCTCTCTTTCTGTGTTGTTGGTCTTTACCCACTATGGCCACGGTCAAAAAGTCAGTCCCCGGTCACCGCCGTTCACCAGCGCTGATAAAGAGTACGAACGACAGCCCTCGGCGTGGAGTCCGGTCACCTCGGTCACGACCAACGGACCCTGTCCGGCTCCAATACCCTCGCCATCAGGTCGCGAGCTATCGCGCGGTACCGTGCATCTTGCGCCGCCAGCCCCGCCGTCCACACCGCGGCTTCCAAGTCTCTGAGCCGCACAAAAGGCTTTAGCTCGGACGCAACGGGCACCGGCATGCCCGTGGCATGACAATATGCCTGGACGGCGGCTGATCCATCAAAGCGGGTGGTGCGGTGCAAAGTCGCCAGATCCCAGTAAACCGGGCCGCGGCAGGTCTCCTCTAAGTCCGCCCATAACCACTGACCGGCCACCCGCAGTAGATTTCCGGGGTGAGCATCGCCGTGCAACACGAAATCACTGGCCATGTTAAGGGTTTCCAGTAGATAGGTTTCTTGAAGCACCTTCAGGTCGTATAGGTCTTGTTCCGCACAATGCCCCTTCAGCGCCACTAGCCCTTCAAGAATCTGGTCAGTAACCGGCGCCAGAACCGTCAATTCACCCGGGAAATGTTGCAAGAAGTGATGCAACTGCGCCAAGCAGATCCCGACCTCCTGCGCGGTCGGTATTTGCGACTCCACCTCGACATACCGCCACAGCGAAAGATGAACCCCGCCGACGGTATAGGGGCCCGGGTCAATGTCGGCTGTAGGTGTCAGCACCGGGCCACCCTGCGCGGCCACAAACTGTGCCACTGCAACCTCGCGATCCAACCAGGCAAACGGATCTCGCCGAGTGAATGCAGTTAGCGAACATACCCGAGCGACCACCGGCGCCGGACTGAATCGGACGATCCGGTTGCCGCGGTCGGACAGTGTTCTCAGATCATCGACAGGCAGCCCGAGCCTGCGGCCGATCACGCGACAGGCCCCCAGAGCATCCATCCGTTCGATCCTGCCAGGATTCATCGTCGGGAGGGCAATCGAGGCAAGACCGTCGGCGACAACTCCGTAATCACCATGGAGACGCTGCTGTCGAAGCCGCCATCAACGCCGTGCACTCTTCGGCGACGTCGGCCGCGTTAAACCGACTGGTGGCAGATTGAGCAACTCTATGACCAGTTGCTGGTCGCTTCACCCACTCCGATCGTTACCCTGAATCGTGCTTTCGCGGTTGCCGAAGCCGATGGTTTCGAAGCCGGCTTGCGGCTGGTTAATCAGCTGGACCTGTTGCAGTATCACCTCTTTCATGCGGTCCGTGCGGACTTGTTGGTGCGGTTGAAACGACACCGGGAAGCTGTGCTTGCCTTGGATCGACCACTGGAGTTGTCCTTGAGTAAGGCTGAGCAGCAGTTGCTGACCTGCCGCCGAGCGGATGTGTCCGGATCTATCGATAGGGCGTCCGAGTTGGCGGCTCCGATTCCGACGACGACGTCAGTGGTCTAGAAGACGTTATGG
>JBBSRY010000432.1:0-3282 GCA_038242595.1 Mycobacteriales bacterium | reverse complement strand
TGGTGCTGGCCGGTATCGACTTCCCGGCGCGGATGGATCTGTTGGGCCTGGAAACCGGGGTCAGTCCGACTCATACCGACCAGGCATTGGAGCGGTACACCCCGGAAACGGTCTGTGACTCGGCCACCCTGTTGGATCAGGTCGAAGCGGCCGCGCAGAACGGATTCGCCGTCACCGTTGGCGAATACGAAACCGGATTGAACGCTCTTGCCGCCATTGTGTTGAGTTTTGGCGGTTCGGTGGTTGGTGCGGTGTCGGTCTCTGGCCCTGGATACCGCTTGACGCCCGAAACTCTGGTCGCACTGGCACCCACCGTGATCGACGCCGCAACCCGGATCAGCGAACGGATGGGTTACCTCGGTGGGCCGACCCGGAACTGACAGCTCCGGCAGATGATCGGCCGAACCGATCATCCGGGCGTATGTGGTAACCACATCCGTTGCAGACAATGTGGTTCAGGCCAAGGTCTCGGTGACCCACTCGTGGAAGGCGCCGATATGGTGCTCATTGGGCACCAGGACGCCACCGTTTTTGTACATTCGTGACGACATCGCCGGTTGGCAACGCTCGCAGGCATCAAAGTCCTGTCGGTTGACCCGGTCGAACAACTCCACCGACTTGGTTAGATCCTTACCGGATTCGACAACACTCGGTAGGTAGAGCCAATCGCATTCGACGATGGTCCGGTCGGCGGCCATCGGGTACATCCGGTGGAAGATGATGTGGTCCGGCACCATGTTGATGAAAACCTGCGGCTTGACAGTGATGGCGTAGTACTTGCGATCCTGATCCGGGTCGATACCCGGCAGCACATCCAGTCCCTCGGACCCGTCGATGGTAAAACCCTTGACGTCATCGCCGAAGTCGGCGCCGTGGTTGACGAAAAACTGGGCGGCGTAGCCATCAGCGAATTCGGGCAGCACCTCGGTCAATTCCGGATGGATGGTTGCGCAGTGGTAGCACTCCATGAAGTTTTCAATGATGAGTTTCCAGTTCGCCTTGACGTCGTAGGCGATCCGTCGGCCGACCGAAAGCGTTTCCACCTCATAGTGATCCAGGTTCTTGACTTCACCGAGGCGGTCGATGATCTCCTGCAGTACGGTCTCCTCGAATGACGGTGGTTCCTCGGCCAGGCACACCCACACGTAGCCGAGCCATTCCCGAACGGCGATCTTGCGCAGGCCAAATTCGTAACGATCGACATCTGGCATCTTGGTCAGGTTGGGAGCGGCTATCAGCTTGCCCTCGAGGTCGTAGGTCCAAGCGTGATAGGGGCACTGGAAGGCCCGCTTGACCTCTCCGGTCTCCTCGGTGCACAGGGTGGCGCCGCGGTGTCGGCAGATGTTGAAGAAGGCGTTGATATTTCCCTTGCGACTGCGGGTCAACAGCACCGATTCTGATCCGACCTGCACCGTGCGAAAGGATCCGGCATTGGGCATATCAGAGGCGCGAGCGGCACAGAACCACATGGCCTCGAAGATCTTCTCCTGCTCGCGGGCGAAGTACGCCGGGTCGGTGTAGGTGTAGCCGGGCAAGGTCGGGATCAGCGACTCGGGAAGTTCGGCTACTTCGGTGCGGTCAACGGTGGCGGTCATCTGGCACTCCTGGGGTTGCGGCGTCGTTGCTGGAATATTGGAACTAAGATCAGTGCGGGAAGAACTGCGGTGCGGGGCTAGCGGGTGGTCTGTAATGCTTTGCGGTGCTTGGTAAATGCTCTGGGTTGGTTCAGTCCCAGAACGGCCACAACATTGCCGTTCCGCCTCCAGAGGGCTAGCAAACTCTCGGACCCGAGTTCGCCATCTTCGATGATGAATTCGTCGGATTCCAGGCGATGGCCGGCGAACTGAATTTTTACCCCGTACTGATCGGACCAGAAGTACGGCGCCCGCAGTGCGGTCTGTTCTGGGTTGGTTTCGCTGCTGAGCAACGCCCGTACCGCGGTCGCCGGGCGATCCCGGGAATCGGTCCAATGCTCCACCCGATGAACCTGTCCCAGTGCTGGATCGAACCAGGCCGAACAGTCGCCAACGGCGTAGATGCCCGGGATTGACGTTGCGCCACGGGAATCGCAGACGACGCCGTTGTTGATCAGCAACCCGGACCTGTCCAGCCATTGCACCGCAGCGTCGGCGCCGATCCCGGCAACCACCACGTCTGCGGGGATGACCTGCCCGTCAGCCAGTTCCACCCCTTCGACCCGGTCGATGCCCACCAGAGCGACAACTGGAATCCCGACGTAGAGTCGGACCCCGTTGGCCTGGTGCAACCCGGCGACCGATTGCCCCAGTATTTCCCCGAGTTGGCGGAACAGGGGAGTGGGCGCTGCCTCTAAAACGGTGACGTGCATGCCGAGAGAATGTGCGGTGGAAGCTACTTCGGCACCGACGAAGCCGGCTCCGATCACGACCAGTCGGCCGCCCGGGAGCAGCTCTTCGCGCAGCTCTCGGGCATCGTCCAGGGTTCGCAGCGTATGGACGCCGCGCAGTTGGGTGGTCAAGCGGCGAGCTCGAGAACCTGTGGCAACGACAATTGCCGACCCCCGGATGTATTGGCCATCGGCGAGGGAAACGGTACCGGTTCCGGGATCGAGCGCGATGGCTTCGGCGCCGAGAATCCAATCGGCGTCGAGCGCTTCATTCTCCACTTCCAGCGCCAGATCGTCCTCGGTCACGGTCCCGGCGAGGAACTCCTTCGATAGGGGAGGTCGATCGTAGGGACGTTCGGTCTCCGCGCCCACGATGCTGATCCGGCCGTCGAAACCCTGTTGACGTAGAGCTTTTGCCGTTGCATGCCCGGCCAGCGACGCTCCCACAATCACCACCGAGTCCAGCGGTCCGTTCCCCAGGGACGGCATTAGTGCACTGCCGGAGCCGGCAGCGGCGACAGTTCCACATAGATCTCATCATCGGTGACCGTTACCTGGTGCACCCGAACCGGACGCTTGGCCGGCGGAGCATCGACCGCGCCGGTACGCAAATTGAACTTGCTGGCATGCAGCGGGCACTCCACCTCGCACCCTTCGAGCCAGCCGTCGGCCAGCGATGCGTCCTGGTGGGTGCAGGTGTCGTCGATGGCAAAAACTTCGCCATCGTCGGTATGGAAAACCGCAATTGCCGGCTCGATGGTGTCGATCCGGAGACCTTCGCCGCGGGGGATATCGGCGAGCGGGCAGATGTGAAGCACAGGCGCACCTCGTTCGAGCTGGAATACGACCAAGAGCGGCGTGGTCGCGGTGTTCGACATTAAGTCATATTTGTCACACATTGCGTTTCAAACCTGCAC
>JBBSRY010000431.1:0-3285 GCA_038242595.1 Mycobacteriales bacterium | reverse complement strand
CTCGTCGATGATGATCGTGTCGTAGGCCGATAGCGTTCGATCGCGGACGATCTCGGCCAGCAGGATGCCGTCTGTCATCAGCTTGACCAACGTGTTCGGCCCGGTGTGGTCACCGAAGCGACTGGTGTAGCCGATTGCAGCGCCCAGCTCGGTACCGGTTTCCTCGGCGATCCGTTCGGCCAGCGCTCGGGCGGCAATTCGGCGGGGTTGGGTATGACCGATCAGACCCTTCACCCCGCGGCCAAGATCGAGGCAGATCTTCGGCAACTGGGTGGATTTTCCGGACCCGGTTTCACCGGCCACGATGATTACCTGGTGTTGCTCAATGGCGGCCTTGAGGTCGTCCACTCGAGCAGATACCGGTAGATCCGGCGGGTAGTTGATGGTGGGGCGATTGGCCAGGCGATCGGCCAGCCGCGATTCGGCGGCAATGAGCGAATGCTCGATCTGCGCCAACGCCCCACGCTTCTTGCCACGATCCTTCAGATTTCGGGTTCCGGCCAGCCGCCGACCCAGCTTGGTGGCCTGCTGGGCCGGTAGATCATCGATCCGTCGCCGAAGTTCCTCGATCGGAGTGGCGAGGATCTGCGCGACTGAAGTGACGGGCGGCTCCGAGGTGGCTGGGATCTGGGTCTCGGGCGGCGCGTGCTCCCCCGTCGACTCTGCCGCAGGTTCGAGGGTCGGCGCCAGACCCAGTGCTGATTCCAGAGCTGCCAGGTCCTGATCGGAGGCGGCGTCGGGTGCGGGTTCGTTCATGACTTGTCCCAGGATAGGTGGCTCCTCTGCGGTAGCGGACCCATTTTTGCTCAGGGCGCGAACGTAGGGTCGATGTGGATGGATTTAGGACCCAGCGGTGTTGTCACTTGCAGTAGGGCCACGAACCCATCCGATAGTGTTCGTCATCCCTGCTGAGAGCAAACCGACCCCACCCGACGGCAAAGGAAAGCCCATGAGCAGCACGCCCGATATCGCGCCCGACGCACTCTGGATCGAGCGGACCGGCACCCGCACCTACACCGGTCATAATGGCCGCGGCGGGCAAGTACTCATCGGCCCGATCGAGAACGACGGGTCCTTCACCCCCGGCGAGTTGTTGAAGGTGTCACTGGCCGGCTGCACCGGTCTGACCACGGACGCGGTGCTGGCCAGACGACTGGGTGATGAATACCAGGCCCGCATTGACATCAACGGCGTCAAGGATCTGCAGAACGACACCTACCCGGAGATCACCGAGGAATTCTCCGTCGACCTCTCGGCGCTCAATGAGGCTGACCGAACTCGGCTGCTCACCATCTTGCATCGAGCGGTGGACGAGCATTGCACCGTGGGTCGCACGGTGACTCGAGGCACCAAGGTGACGCTGAACGTCGCAGGCGCCGATCAGCCGGACACGGATTGTTAGGTTGCCCCCATGATCCGGAAATCTGTTGAACTTCGCCGCGGGGGCACAATCAACCCATGACCTACCCGCCGCCCATTCCCGGCCCCGACGACCCGGCGTCGCCGCATTATGTGCCGCCCGCCGCGCCCAAGACCGGTCATTCCGCGCCCGGGGTACAGCCTGGTCCGTCGCAGACGCACCCGCCTCATCCGCCACGGCACCAGTTCCCACCACCTAACCAACAGGGTTACCCGCAGCAGCAGGGTTACCCGCAGCAGTTTCCACCGCAGCCGCAGGGTTACCCCCAACAACCGGTGGATCCTGGTGCTTGGCAAACGGGCGATTTCGACAACCACACCGCTCAGGCCCTCCAGGACCAGATTCGACGCGCCAACGGCGGGGGTGGCCCAGCAGTCGGCTGCGGGACGCTGTTTTCCGAACCAGTCCTGGTAGTGAGTCAACGCACCAAGCTCATCGAACTCAATAACGAGTACCGAGTGTTCGGACAAAATGGCAACCCGGTCGGTACCGTGGTCCAGGTTGGCCAGAGCACCCTAAAAAAGGTGGCGCGGTTCCTGGGTGAATATGATCAGTTCTTCACCCACACACTCGAGGTGCGCGAGCTCAACGGTCAGCCGGTGCTGAAGCTGACCAGGCCGCGGAAAGTGTTCAAATCACGCCTCTTGGTCGAGTATCCCAATGGTGCACCGATCGGGGAACTCGTCCAGCAGAATGTGTTCGGTAAAATCCGGTTCGAAATGCGCGCCGGCGGACAGGTTATCGGATCCATCAATGCCGAGAACTGGCGCGCCTGGAATTTTGCCATCCTCGATGCCGGGGGCCGCGAGATCGGCCGGATCACCAAAAATTTCGAGGGCATCATGCGAACAATCTTCACCACGGCTGATAACTATGTCGTGCAGATCCACTACGCCCTGCCATCCCCGCTGCATCAGATGGTGGTGGCTGCCGCACTATGCGTTGACACCGCTTTGAAACAGGATCAACGAGGATTTAACTGAGGCCCTGTTGAGGCGGAATACCGATTTCGGGGTTGAGCAGCAGCGAGCGGCTAGCTCAGTTCGGTCGCAAAGCCGATCTTGTTTCCGTCGGGGTCGGTCAGAGCGAAGTACTCAACGACACCCTCCACCCGCTCGACATCACTGACCTTGAGCCCAAGACCGGCCAACCGGCGCTGCTGCGCCGTCGCGTCCCTGACACCGATATTCGCCGAAAGGCCATCACCTCCAGGGGCATTCGAGGTGTACAGCTGAAGCCAGAACACCTCTAAATTGAATTCAACAATCCCCTCCATCGGCGCCAGGTCCGGCTCGCCGAGCTCAAAAGCCCGCTGATACCAAGCAACCGCCTGGGCAAGATCAGACACTGGTATTCCGACAGTGATGGCGTTGATGTCCATAGCCGGACCTTAACGAACCGGCGACGCCTCTGCAGATCTGGCCCCCGAGCAACTTGCTGACCGCTCTCTCAACAAACCGGCGCCGCGGGTCGACATAGAAACTACGACAGAGAGCCGAAGTGTTGCCCAACCGTGATCTCGCTGCGGTCAATATGGCGCCAGGTTCTGCCCTCCCGGTAGGCGAGTAATCCCGGAATCAGAAGTTTTCAGCTCCGGCATCGGCGCCTCCCTGGTTCGACGCAAACGCGAACAGGCAAATCCCAAGCTGCCTTTCGAGCCGAACCTGAGTCGCTCTGGTGCGTCCGGAACCCCTCAAGCCCAACTCATGTGGCTACCCTCTGGCCAGCCGTTTTGCTGTTCGGTCAAGTAGGCAGGTAACCTATTCCAGGTGCCGTTCACGGACGGCCCCAGGAAGCGTGCCAGAGCGGCCGAATGGGACTCACTGCTAATGAGTTGTGCCTTTACCGGTACCGGAGGTTCAAAT
>JBBSRY010000430.1:0-3292 GCA_038242595.1 Mycobacteriales bacterium | reverse complement strand
AGGCGAGCAGGGTAATCGCGATACATTCCACTACACCAATGCAGCGCCGCAGGTCGCTCAGTTCAATCAGTCGAAGGAACTGTGGTTGGGCCTGGAGGACTACTTGCTGGGCCATGCCGACACCTTCGATTCCAAGCTGACCGTGTTCACCGCGCCCATTCTGGATCCAGCAGACCCGGTGTATCGGAAGATCCAGATTCCGCGGAAGTTCTGGAAGGTCGTTGCCTGGGTGTCCGGCGGCGAACTGGCCTGCACCGGATACCTGCTCGATCAGACAGAGCTATTGGTCGGACTTGTGAGCCCGACGGTGGCCGAGGCGCCGCCGCTTGGCGCCTACCGGACATTCCAGGTACTGGTTTCGGAGTTGGCCCAGGAATCAGGTATCGCGATGGATCTCCTGGCGACGGCAGATCGCCTGATCACCCACCCCGAAGTTGCGCCTACCGATGCGCGGCGTGCGCTGACCGACTATTCACAGATCATTCTCTGAACCCACGGTTGGTCGTGCACTGCCGGTGACAATGGCAGGATCAACGGTTGGCCACGGCGCGCAGGTGCCCGGCCGGGCACCATTAGCCGTGCACCAACAACCAACAACAGGGCACCAACAGAGAGGCTCCACCTGTGCTGCGAGTTGCGGCGTTCAATGTCAACGGAATCCGAGCAGCAGTACGGAGAGGATTTCCGGGGTGGATCGCTCTGCGGAACCCCGATGTTGTGTGTCTGCAGGAGGTGCGAGCGCCGTTGGCGCAAATCCCGGTCGCCGCGGTGGAGGGTTATCACCTCTCGTATCACGAGGGTAATCAGCCGGGTCGGGCCGGTGTTGCGGTGCTCAGCAGGGCCGAACCCCTCGCGGTGCGAATCGGCTTCGGGGACAAGGAGTTTGATCTGCAGGGGCGGTACATCGAGGTGGATCTGCCCGGCCTCACCGTCGGCAGCCTGTACCTGCCCAAAGGCGCCGCGGATGGCGAGATCATGGAATCCAAAATGCGTTTCATGGCCGAGTTCGCCGCGCACACGGCCAAGGCTGCGCGACGCGCCAAACGCAATAAACGAGAGTTCCTGGTCTGCGGTGATTACAACATCGCCCACAACGAACTGGACCTGAAGTCCTGGAAGACGAATAAGAAGTCACCCGGGTTTCTGCCCCGGGAACGAGCCTGGATGGGCGAACTGATCAGCACCGGCCCTCTGGTGGACGTCCTGCGCAAGCTGCATCCCGACGTGCCGGGACCGTATTCGTGGTGGTCATGGCGCGGCAAGGCTTTCGACAACGACAGTGGGTGGCGAATCGACCACCACTTGGCCACGCCCGGGTTGGCAGCGAAGGCGATCACCGGTGTTGTTGATCGCGACGCCAGTTATGCCGAGCGAATCTCCGACCACTCGCCGGTAGTGGTCGACTATGACCTCTGAGGCCCGTTGGCGCGCCACCCGGCTGCATTCTCAAACCCTGAAAGCATCAGCCCAGTAGACAAGTGGGATAGATCCCGAATCACAATTGGCGAATGTGAATGACGGCTGCGGTGCCATTCAAGGTGACAGTGGCGGTGCCGGCACCGGTATGTTGCCAGACATCTTCGATCCCCAGCTCGTCCTGGTCTGCGGTGCGCACACTTCCATCCAGCGTCACCACCAGCAGCACCTCCCGGTCGGCGCACCGTAGTGGCAGCTGGCTGCCGCCGGGGGTGCTGAAGATCTCCATCCGGCCGGTGAACTTGCCACGATGGACCATCAGATTCAGATCGCGAGTGGGCCCACGCAGCAGGTGCGCCGTTACCGCCACCTCGCCGGGAAAGCGATAGGTGGCGAATTTACCGAGCTGATGCACTTTGTCGTCGATATCCAGATCCATCCCCGCACCATCGATGACGGCGATAGTGCGATCCACCTCGGCAAAGGTCGAGAACGGCCCATCAGCTTCCACCAGCGCGATGCTGACCCGCCACCCGAAGTCTTCGAGAGAACTTTCCGCTGGGTGAGCGGCGATCTGGAAAGTCTGGCCGTGGCCGTTCTTCCATTGCTGGCCCAACCGATCGGCGGAACGCAGAATCTGCCCGTCGCTCATGACGTGGCAAGCGGAGCGGGGCCGAGGGAGGCGCGCATCATCGGTATCGGCTCCAAGATCTTTTTCCGGCTCCGCTTTCCGGTCTCGATGCAGCGCACGGTTCGGTCAACGACTTCGGTGACAAGTTGTTCCACGGGCCAACGGTAGCTTGCCAGCGGCGGAGTCAGCAGCGCGGATACCGGCCGATCGTCAAATCCCACGACCGAGAGGTCTTGCGGAACCCGCAAACCCAATTCCCGCGCTGCGGCATAGACGCCATAAGCCAGCGAATCGGCCAGACAGAGGAACGCGGTCGGTCGGTCGGCTGCTTGCAGAATCTGCAATGCCGCGGCGGTTGCTCCTTCCAGGCGATGCGGCGCCGAGGAAAGTGTCGCGGTCAATCCCAGTTCCGGGGCCAGTGCTTTGACCACTTCCTCGGCCGGCTTGTCTGGCGTGGAGCTAATGCCCGGGGTGAGCACGGTGACCCGTCGATGCCCGGCGGCGGCGAGTCTGCTGAGTGCATCGGAAACGCCGGCTGCGTTGTCGAAAACCACTTCGGCAGCCGTGCTGGTACGCGGCAGGCTGTCTCCGATGGACACCAGCACGGTGCGGGAAGCGATGCCGGCCCAGTGACTCCCGCGGGGATTCACCGGTAGCACGATCAGCGCGTCAACGCGCTGATCAACCAGTCGCTGCGCCAGGGACACCTCCAGGCTGGCGTCATTGCCCGCATCCACCACCAGGGCATGCAGCTGCACTGCCAGCAAACCGCGGCCAAGGGCAGTAGCCACCGATTGTTGCCAGGCATCTTCTTGCGATCCGCACAGGATGCCGACGTAGCCGGTCCGTCCGGAGGCCAGTGCGCGGGCGATCGGGTCGACCTGGTAGCCCAGCCGATCAGCAGCTTCGCGGACCCGGGCTTGGGTTTGCTCCGGGACGTGCAGTCCGCGCAGGGCGTAGGAGACGGTCGCGGATGAAAGCCCGGTGGCTGTGGCGATATCGCGCAAAGTGGGGCGCCGGACGTCTGGCATGCGACCAGCCTAACTGGGAGTCCCGAAGTCGAAGTGGGTGTTGCCGCGCGGGTGCCGGTATCGCGCAGTTGCGGGTTTACCCGCCGCCGGCTGGAGGTAAACCGAACACTGCACTCAGCTGGACGCCCACCAACAACGCAAAGTGCCCGCCCCAGTACTGGGACGGGCACTTCAACAGCCAGTAAGGGCAGATCAGCCTAGACCGACCTCGTCT
>JBBSRY010000429.1:0-3297 GCA_038242595.1 Mycobacteriales bacterium | reverse complement strand
GAGATCTCGGCCGGCGACGTCCACCGTCGATGCGCAGCCAGGCAGGACTAGCACCAGGACAGCCCCACAGGCTGCGAATAGATTTCTCATACCTGTCTGACGTAGTTATACCTTGGATGGTGTCCTCGCCTGGGACTCGGTGGTGTCTGGTTCGACGATCCGGAAGCCCATGAAGGCTCCCTGATCCGGGCCTGAATCCAGCTGACGATCGTTGATGTGGCAGCGTAAAGTCCATGCATAGCAGCAGAATCAGATTTTCCATGGTCGCAGTGCTTTCGGCCGCGGTACCGACTGCGGTCATTCTGGCCGCGAATCGCTCACCCAAGCTGGTGTGCCGCCTGGTCAAAGTGCTGTTCGAACGGGACGGTGCCCGTGTTGCGGCTCGCATGCAGGCTCATGTGCCGGCCGGAGTGACCAGTCGCCTCGATATCTCCTATCGAGCCGGGGACGCAGATGCGCTGCTGGACATTCACCGCAATCCCGGAGTGACCGGACCGTTGCCGGTACTGCTGTGGGTCCATGGTGGCGCCTGGGTATCTGGCAGCAAGGAAGACGTTGCCCCTTACCTCAAGATAATTGCGATGAATACTCCCTGTGCGGCAGTAGGTATCAACTACTCCATCGGGCCCGGCTCGACGTATCCCACGGCGGTAAGACAGCTCAACGATGCATTTCGGTACCTCAATGAGCACTGCTCGAAGCTGGAAATAGATGTGGACAAGGTGGTGCTGGCCGGCGACTCCGCGGGTGCTCAGCTGGCGAGTCAATATGCCGCGATGGTGACAAATCCCGGCTATGCCGAGGCGGTCGGAATCGAACCGGTACTGACGGACCGTCAATTACGGGGAGTGATCTTGCAGTGTGGCGTATTCGATCTCGCCCGACTCGATCAGCTCACCGGGTTGTTGGGATGGGCGTACGACAAGATCATTTGGGCCTACACCGGGGCAAGAAAACATCCAGAAAATAAGGCGGCTCGGCAAATGTCGACCATCTCGGCCGTTACCGAACGGTTTCCGACCACCCTGATCTCCGGTGGACCGGCCGACCCGCTCACCTCGTTTCAATCTGTGCCGTTTGCAGCTGCGCTGGCGGCAGTGGCAGTACCGATGCAGGCGCATTTCTATCCGGCCGACCATCAACCTGCGCTGGGGCATGAGTACCAGTTCGATCTTGACGGTGCGGATGGTTCCGCAATGCTGGCCACCACTTTGGCATTCTTGGCCGAGCGCTTCAGCACTCCCTACGATGATGCGCAGGATCTTCGCGGTGCGGCGATGTAGAACGAGAATCCTGACCCACATGCGCGGGCGAAACCCCGGCTCATCGGATGAAAAAAAGATCGTTCAGGTGGACGCCCGTGACCTGCATCTACGTCCCACCGGCCCACTGGGTGGTCGGAAGGGTTTATTGTTTGATCAGTGAAACTTGATGTGCTGAAACCGAAGAGACTGAAAACTGAAATTCTGGCCGGGCTGGTGGTGGCTCTGGCGTTGATTCCGGAGGCGATCTCGTTTTCCATCATCGCCGGTGTCGATCCCCGGGTTGGGCTCTTCGCATCATTCACCATGGCGGTCACCATTTCAATCGTCGGCGGCAGGCCGGCGATGATCTCGGCGGCAACCGGCGCCGTTGCCCTGGTGGTCGCGCCTCTGGTGCAGGCGCACGGACTGCAATATCTGATCGCCGCCGTGTTACTTGCCGGGGTGCTCCAGATTGCGCTGGGTCTGCTGGGAGTGGCCAAACTGATGCGGTTCATCCCGCGCAGCGTGATGGTCGGGTTTGTCAATGCGTTGGCAATACTCATCTTTGTGGCCCAAATGCCGCAGTTAATCGACGTTCCGGTGATGGTCTACGTGCTGGTCGCCGTCGGTTTGGCCATCATCTATCTGCTGCCACTGCTGACTGCCGTGGTGCCCGCGCCGCTGGTGGCGATCGTGGTGCTGACCGTGCTGACCGTATCGGTGGGAATCAATGTTCCGACGGTGGGTGATCAGGGTGCGTTACCGGAAAGCCTTCCGTTGCTGGTGTTGCCGGATGTTCCCTTTACCTGGGAAACGCTCCAGATCATTGCGCCATTTGCGCTCGCGGTGGCGCTGGTCGGGTTGCTGGAATCGTTGTTGACGGCCAAATTGGTGGATGACATCACCGACACCGGGTCCAACAAGACCCGGGAATCCTGGGGGCAGGGTGTGGCCAACATCGTCACCGGCTTCTTCGGCGGGATGGGCGGTTGCGCGATGATCGGTCAGACCATGATCAACGTGAAAGCCGGTGCACGGAGCCGTCTTTCTACTTTCCTGGCCGGCGTTTTTCTGCTGATACTGGTCGTCGCACTCGGCGACGTGGTGGGCCGGATTCCGATGGCGGTGCTGGTCGCAGTCATGGTGATGGTGTCGATCTCCACATTCGACTGGCATTCGATCCGGCCGAAGACGCTCAAGCGGATGCCCTACAGCGAGACCGCAGTGATGTTGGTGACGGTGGCGATTACGGTTGCCACGGACAACCTGGCCTACGGCGTCATCGCCGGAGTGATGGTGGCGCTGATGCTTTTCGCTCGTCGAGTGGCGCATTTGGTCTCGTTGACCAGCGACTTGTCCGATGATGGTTCGACCCGAATTTATACGGTGCGAGGCGAACTGTTTTTCGCCTCCTCCAATGATCTGTACAGCCAGTTCGATTACACGGATGCAGCCGCCCACGTGCTGATCGACCTCAGCGAGGCCCACCTATGGGATGCCTCGACCGTGGCCACTCTGGACGCGGTAACCGCCAAATTCAAACGCCACGGTAAGACGGTGGGAATCATCGGGCTTGATATCTTCAGTGCCGAGCGGCACGAACGACTCTCCGGTCAATTGGGCGGCTGAGAAGGACCTGCGGACGCCAACCTGCAATGCTGACTCCCGTTCTGGTTCTTCGAGAACTAAACTGCCCGTCGAACGTTGACTCCTCAAAACCGTCCTCCTCGCACTTTCCGAGCAGGCCGTCCTCGCCGAGTTCGGTTACCCGGGGAGTCATAGTTTTGATAGGAGACCTCATCGCCGCCGAATTAAGTGGCGTTACGCGCACCGTAGATACCCACCAATAGGTGCGTCAGTCGCCAAGCGATGGTGGTGAACGGAGCCGATGACTGCGGCGTCCTTGCCCGACGGGCGGCGGCGGACATTCCAACAGCTCTCGACCGGCTCTCAGAAGTACTCATCATCAGTCAGACCCTGCAGCCGCGGGCGCAGTTGGTCATCCCAGTGCCAGGTCAGCTGCAGGAGAAACTCCTCATTCCAGCTCATGCCG
>JBBSRY010000428.1:0-3299 GCA_038242595.1 Mycobacteriales bacterium | reverse complement strand
TACCGAAACGCGCAGCGCACCATGGGAAAGCTACGGCAATTCGGTGTGGTGCCGGTGGTCAACGAGAACGACACCGTGGCCACTCATGAGATTCGCTTTGGTGACAACGATCGGTTGGCGGCGTTGGTGGCTCATTTGGTCGGTGCCGATGCACTGGTGTTGCTCTCCGATATCGATGCCCTCTACACCGGTGATCCCCGATCGCCGGGATCGGTCAAGGTCGCCGAGGTGCTCAATACCACCGACTTGCTAAACATCGAGATCGGAAAACCTGGAAGTGATGTCGGAACCGGCGGGATGGAATCAAAACTCACCGCCGCCACCATCGCCACCGGTGCCGGGATTCCGGTTCTCTTGGCCTCGGCCGATGATGCCGGCGCCGCGTTGACCACCGACCCAGTGGGTTCGACGGTGGGGACGGCCTTTGCAGCGGCCGCGCGACGGACCAACGCTCGGCTGTTCTGGCTGCGCCACGCCGCGACACCGGCCGGGTCCATCTCGCTGGATGCCGGCGCGGTGGCCGCGGTCATCAATCGTCGAAAATCCCTGTTGCCGGCCGGAATCACCGGCTGTACCGGGGATTTCGAATCCGGTGACGTGGTGGACCTACTCGATCCGCAGCATCGGGTGGTGGCGCGGGGGTTTGTGGGGCACGATGCGTCCGAGTTGCCGGCCATCATCGGACGGACGCTGGCGGACCTGCCGGCCGAACAACGTCACGAAGTGGTCCACGCCGATGATGTGGTGGCGGTATGAGGACAGAGGTGATGGCGCAAACTCCGGCCGCATCGGGATCAAAGGAGAACCGGGTGGGCGCCAAGGCAGGCGATGGGGGCACCGCTACGCAGGAAGAAGTTCTGGCCGCAGCAGCGCGCGCCAAGGCGGCCGCGCCGAGGCTGGCCCTGGTCTCGACGGCGGTGAAGAATGCCGCCCTGCAGGCGATGGCTTCGGCAATCCGTGACTGCGCCGCAGCCATTCTTCAGGCCAACAGTCTCGACGTTGCCACCGCTGAGGCGGCCGGTACCGGTGAATCGCTGATCGACCGACTGCGGCTCAATGATTCTCGGATCGAGGCGATGGCCGTCGGTCTGGAGGACCTGGTGGCGCTACCGGATCCGATCGGGCAGAATGTCCGCGGCTCGGTGCTGGCGAACGGACTGAGTCTGCAACAGGTGCGAGTGCCGATGGGTGTCGTGGCGATCATCTACGAAGCCCGTCCGAATGTGACCGTTGATGCTGCCGGTATCGCACTGAAATCGTCCAATGCGGTGCTACTGCGGGGTTCTGGATCGGCCTACCACTCCAATTTCGCCCTGGTGAAGATTCTCGCTGCCGCCGCCGAACTGGCCGGGCTACCGGTGGACAGCGTGCAATTGGTGCCGGGTATCGACCGTGATTCGGTGCAGTACCTGATGACGGCCCGCGGTTTGGTGGATGTGATCATTCCGCGCGGTGGGGCCGGATTGATCAAGGCGGTGGTGCAGGGTTCTACGGTGCCGGTGATCGAGACCGGCGTCGGAAATGTGCACATCTTCGTGGATGCTTCGGCTGATCTGGAGATGGCCGAGTCCATCCTGCTGAACTCCAAAACCAGACGGAGCAGTGTCTGCAATGCGGCGGAAACCCTGCTGGTACACGCCGACATCGCGCAATTGGCGGTGCCTCGATTAATCGGTGCGCTGCAGCAAGCCGGTGTCACCGTCCATGCCGACGCCCGTACTGCTGCCTTGGCCAAAGGCACCGTCCCGGCCACCGATGAGGACTTCGATATCGAATATCTGTCACTGGACATTGCCGCGGCCGTGGTGGACGATTTCGAAGCCGCTCTGGCGCATATCGCGACGCATTCCACCGGCCATACCGAGGCCATCGTCACCTCAGATCTGGTCAATGCCAACGCATTTACCCAACGGGTGGACGCGGCGGCGGTGATGGTGAACGCCTCGACCGCTTTTACCGACGGCGGCCAATTCGGTTTCGGGGCCGAAATCGGGATCTCCACCCAAAAGCTGCATGCTCGCGGTCCGATGGGGTTGGCCGAACTGACCTCCACCAAATACATCGTCGTCGGTAACGGTCAGATCCGAGCATCCTCATGACAAAACTGCTGCCAACCGATGGCAGCGTCCCGATGGGCGGAAGTAGCAAATACAGCACCGGTTCTCGGCGTCGCATCGGCGTCATGGGCGGTACCTTCGATCCCATTCACCATGGTCACCTGGTGGCAGCCAGTGAGGTCGCCAACCGGTTCGAATTGGACGAAGTGATCTTCGTACCAACCGGAAAACCCTGGCAGAAGCAAGAAGTCAGCCTCGCCGAGGACCGCTACCTGATGACGGTGATCGCTACGGCGGCCAATCCACAATTCTCGGTGTCCCGGGTCGACATCGATCGACCGGGGCTGACCTACACCGTGGACACCCTGCGGGATCTGCGTAAAACCGAACCCGACGCCGCGTGGTTCTTCATCACCGGGGCCGATGCGCTCAACGCCATCATGTCCTGGAAGAACATTGATGAGTTGTTCGGTCTGGCGCACTTCATCGGGGTCACCCGGCCCGGATACACCCTGCAGGATCTCGATATTCCAGAATCTGCAGCTACTTTGCTGGAGGTGCCGGCGCTGGCCATATCGTCCACCGATTGCCGGGACCGGGTTCGCGGCGGTGGGCCCGTGTGGTACCTGGTACCGGATGGCGTCGTGCAGTACATCGCCAAACACCGGTTGTATCAAGAGGAAAGCTCAACCGCAGCGGTTGAGCACCCAGAAAAATCACGTTGTACCAATAACAGTTTTGAGGGAGAGCAGTGACTGCAACCGATACCGCCCGCGCCTTGTCCCTGGCGGCCGCCCACGCGGCCGCGGACAAATTGGCCCAGAACATCGTCATCATCGATGTTTCCGATCGCCTCGCGATCACCGATTGCTTCGTGATCGCCACCGGCGCCAACGAGCGGCAGGTGCAGGCCATCGTCGACTCGGTCGAAGAGCAACTGCGTCTGCAGGGCGTGAAGCCGACCCGGCGCGAAGGTGAGCGCGACGGTCGCTGGGTACTGCTGGACTTCCTCGACATCGTGGTGCACATCCAGCATTCGGAGGAGCGGGTGTTTTACGCACTCGAGCGACTATGGCGTGACTGCCCGACATTTGCCTACGAGGAGGGCCCGGACGGACCCAACCTGACCATCGAGCAGATGGTCGCCGCGCCAGGTGGCCAGAGCGGATCGGCCGACTACTCGCTACCCAGCGAAGCATTGGCCGCGACCTCGGCCGCGGCCGCCGGCATCGTCACCGACTT
>JBBSRY010000427.1:0-3302 GCA_038242595.1 Mycobacteriales bacterium | reverse complement strand
CGATCTGGAGGCGGCCGTGATGAGAAATGTGATAGCAGTTGTCGAACGCGTGGCGGTGATACCGAGACAGCGTCAGGTCACCGCGTCGCTGCCGGCTGATCGCGAGACCTGGCCGAAGGTGTGGGCAGCCCTGGACCGGGCCAAGGCACACTACGATCCACGGATCCTGGACGCAGCCGAGAGGGCTGTGCTGGAGTGCTATCGGCCGGCCGCATGTGCAGTTGCCAACAATGCCGCGCCGGCCCACGGCCTGGACCAGCCGCAGGCCGAATTGCTGGCAGAAATGGCTCTGCTCAAAGCAATCCGTCAGTGTCGGACCTGGGACATCCACGCCTTCGAGCTGTACGTGCGTGCAGCCGTCGAATCCGAGCTGCGCAACAACGCCAGGCCTGCCCCGCTCCCCCTGGAACGCCGTCGATGAAAAACAAAAAGTTCCGGCCGATAGAACTGGTCCGCGTCGGCTGGGGGGCGTCACTGCTGCTATGGCCGCGCCCGGTACTGGATCATCTCTATGACGTGAAAGTTGACGCCAAGAGTGTTGCGGTGACAAGGGTTCTCGGCGCGCGCCAGCTCGCCCAAGCCGCTCTGTCCGGTGTCCAACCCAGTCCTGATGTGTTGGCCATGGGAATCTGGGTGGACGCTGTCCATGCGATGAGCGCCCTGGGTCTTGCCGCTGTCGACCGGTCAAGGGCGCGGGCCGGGCTGATCGACTTGACCGTAGCCGGAGCGTGGGCGGCACTGGGATATCACGACCTTGTGTCCGGTGTGGCAGATACCGGCAAACATGACCGCCTTCAAGACCGACTGGCCCGCCGAGTACTGGCGTTCGTCCCGTTTGGCCGCCCGCTGCTGCAATGCGCCGCCGCACACTGACGTCGACCTGGCTCAACTCATGACCCGATCGGCTTGCCGGCGGGAAAAGCTTCGGAGGTTTCCTACACTGGGCTGATGGATGACGCTGGGTCGATCGATAATGGGGCGTCTTCTCAAGTGTCAAGATTCGAGCGACCACCGCCCTCGGAGAATTACCATAGGTTGCACAAAAGGCCGTCCCGCAGTCTGGAAATGGCCTGGCAACAGGACAACAGGGTCGTCAGAGCAACGATCATGGCGTTGCTCTACCTGGTCAGCGGGATACAGTGCCTGCTGGCGGCCACATGGGGCATCCAGACCCAGCATGCCCTGAGCGTTGTCCTGATCGGAGCATTTGGCGTTCTGGTCGCGCCGGTTCTCTACTTCTACCGGCAGCTGGTCGATACCGCTACCCTGCACCTGGCCGCCGCAACCTATGCCGTGCTGCTGGGAATGCTGGCATCGATGGCGAGCAACGCGTCCGGGGTGCTGGGGTTGGGGCCGGCGGTCATCGCCATCTGCATCATGAATTCGTATTTCAGCACCCGCCGCGCACTGTGGTGGCATCTGGCCCTGACAGTAGGGTGTTTCGCCGCGGGTGGGCTGGCCGCCCAGCAGCCCGGCACCCGCATCCCCGCGCTCAGCGCCGTCATCGTCGCAGTGGCCGCGGGTATCACCTTGAATCGGCTTGCCGAAAAGCTCCGCCGCCAATGTTCTTTCGACGAGCTCACCGGCACCCTCAACAGGGCGGCCTGGATGCAGATAACCGACCTTGCTTTGGTTGCGCCCCACCGGCAACCGGTGGTGCTGGTGATCCTGGATCTGGACAACTTCAAAGAGACCAACGACAACCAGGGACATCTGGCCGGGGACCGGATGCTCCAAACCGCTGCCAGTACCTGGGCCGGCAACCTCCCCCGCTCGGCGGTACTGGGCAGGTTCGGCGGCGACGAATTCTTGGTCCTTTTCTGCGGGTTGGACCTGGACCGTGTGAAGCACCAGCTCGCCCTGCTGCGACCTGTCACCCAAATCAGCTGGACCTTCGGGATCGCACTGGCCGAACCCGGTGATACCAGTCGTGATCTGCTTCACCGCGCTGACTCGGCACTGCTGACGGCCAAGAAAACCCGAACGCGCCAGCCTGACTAGTTAGACGATGCCGGCACGACTGTCCGCGACGCTCTGCCGTGCCTGGCTGGTAAGGACGCTGAGAATTTCGCCAACCTGATAGCCGTGTTCCACCGGATGTCGCAGCGGCAGTTCGGGATGGAGTTGATAGCGATTTCGGCGGCCCTCACGGGCCACCGTGAGATAACCGCCCTCCACCAGGTCGGCGACGATGCGCTGTGCGGCGCGCTCGGTGATACCGATCAACTGCGCCAGGTCACGGTGTCGGATCCCGGGGTCACGAGCTACACACAGCAGCGCGTGAGAGTGGTTGGTGAAGAAGGTCCAGTCCGCCATTTCCCCACGCTACCGGAAAAAGCGGCTTCACATCGCGTGCTTTCCAGAACACGATTTTTGACACCCGTCTTGAAAGTCGCCTATTCTCGGTCGCATGTCATCTAACAGTTCCAAAAAATGTGTGGTGCTGCCGTGATCCCATTCGTGTTGCCGGCAGTCTTGCTGCTGCCGCTGGCCGGGGCACTGCTGGCCGGGATCTTGGGATCACACCGGGGTGCGATGGCGGCCCGAGTCGGCCTGAGCGCCACCGCGCTCAGTGCTGCCGGCGCGGTGGTTCTGTTGCTGTCGGTGTCATCCTCGGGGGCGGTGTCTGCCGGGTGGAACGGTGCGGACGGCAAGCTCTTGATCGGAGTGGGTGTCGACCGATTGACTGCGGTTTTGCTGCTACTGGTCTGCGCGGTCAGCACCCTCGTGCAGTGTTATGCGGCGAGGTATTTGGCCGGCGATCGGCGTCAGCTCTGGTTTGTCGTAGGCGCAGCGGTACTGACCACGGCCTCGGCCGGACTGATGACAGCTATCACGCTGATCGGGTTGGCGGTGTGTTGGAGCGCGGCCGGTGTCGGCTTGTGGCTTTTGTTGGGGACTTATCCGAACCTGCCGGACGCTCGGGACGGACGGCTGCGCACGGCACGCGCGTTTGTGTTGGGCGACGTTGCGCTGTGGGTGGCGGTCGGGCTCGCCACCGCCAGTTGGGGCAACCTGGACCTGAGGGAACTCGGGAAAACGCCGTTTCCGGCCGCTGCCGGTGTGCTGCCGTTGATCGGTTGTTTGGTGGTGGTTGCCGCCGCGAGCCGGTCGGCGCAGGTTCCTTTCCAGCGTTGGCTGCCGGCGACACTGGCGGCGCCGACACCGGTATCGGCCCTAGTGCACGCCGGCGTGGTCAATGCCGGGGGGGTCCTCTTGATCCGGCTGGCGCCCCTTTCTTCTGCCTCTCGGCTGGCCCTGGGGCTCGCTTTCGGAATCGGTGCGGTGACGGCCGTGTACGG
>JBBSRY010000426.1:0-3302 GCA_038242595.1 Mycobacteriales bacterium | reverse complement strand
TCAGGCAGTAGAACAAGACCGTCCTCATAGGCGATCAGAGTTGGAACATCCCTGATGCCGCTACAGCAGGCGCCGTCACATGCGTTCTCGATGGTCGCCACGATCGCAGCGTCTTCACCCGGGCCCTGCACCGGCGTCGCATCGATGGTATCGGGGCCGGAGATGTCTGGCCGTGAGGTGTCTGGGCTCGAGGTGTCTGGGCTCGAGGTGTCTGGCCGTGAGGTGTCTGGGCTTGAGGTGTCTGGGCTTGAGGTGTCTGGAGGTGTCGGCAAGCTGACTGTGGTGTTGGTCGTTAAAACGGTCGGCCCGGACGACTGCCGATCAGATTCGGTGGCTGATGTGCAGCCGGCCGCGGTCAGAACGATGAGCAAACTTCCGATCAGCGCCGACGTCAATCCTCGTCCAAACAACCCTCGTCCAAACATCCCGGTCCTCACAGTCGTCGCAGTCTTGCCGCCAACGGTGTGGACGGACCGACTCCCGGTGAGGTTGCAACCGCGACACGTGTTCTTGACTATGGGCTGGGAATGATAGGGGACGGCGTGCCGCTTGGATCCACCTGCACTCGACCGGCCAACGGTGAAGCAAGTACGACGTCGGAAGATTGGTAGTGGTGATTTCTGACTAACGACCGATTGGCTCGTCGCCGGAACAGGAGGTGAGGTTACCATTCGACCTTGCGCCTCCTAGGCTCACATGATGCATCTCGATCGGGGATATACGGATCCATTACTGGTGGCGACATATGACGCCGAGAACTCCGGGCGGGACGATATTGACTTCTACCTCGGTTTGGCCACCGAGTTGGGCGCGAGGAGTGTGATCGATTTGGGTTGCGGCACCGGTGTTCTGGCCGCAGATCTGGCTGCGGCGGGGATTACGGTGGTGGGTGTGGACCCGGCCGCTGCGATGCTCGACGTGGCCCGCCGTCGGCCGGGCGGTGACCGAGTGCGATGGGTGAACGGTGATGCCGATTCCTTCGTCTCCGGCTCAGCCGATCTGGTGGTGATGAGTGGTCATGCCGCCCAGGTGTTTCTGACCGACAACGAGTGGGCAGGGGTGCTGACCAATGCCTTTCGCGCACTCACAGCAGGCGGCTATCTGGCTTTCGAGACCCGCAACCCGGTTAACCGAACGTGGGAGCAGTGGAACAAGGAGGACTCAACGGGAATGTTCCGATTGCCAAATGGCGATTCATTCCAGTCATGGGTGCAGGTAACACAGGTCACCGGTACCCTCGTCAGTTTTGACGGCCACGTCGTCTTCACCGGCACCGGCGTTCATGAGATTTCTTCGAGCACGTTGCGGTTTCGAAGCCAGGATGAAGTCGAGCAGTCTCTGCTGACAGCCGGCTTTATCATCGTCGAGGTCTATGGGGATTGGGACCGCAGGCCTGTCGAGTCGACGGCGCCAGAGCTCATTTTTATCGCGCAGAAGTGCTGATGCGGGACTAGTTCGTCTGAACGCCATCCGAGCGTTCCCCTGGGTGTGGAAGTCCCTCGGCGTTCAACTCTCATCCTCAGCTCTTCTAGGACACTGCGCAACAACAGGTCTCGACGCCCCCATTCGAGATCGATGACTGAGAGCGACAGCGCGGATGCCAACTCAAAGCGCAGGTTGAAGCGTCACCGAACGCATCAACAGCAGCCTGTTGCCGGACAGGGCGCGTTGACCGTTCCCGGATTCCAGGAGCTCACACTTGAGCACCCAGTGGCGAAGAACGTCCCGCCCGCAACCGAGGAAGAGTGGCTATCTATCCGGCCGAATGTCGGTGGCCGGTACTACCGTGATTTCAAGTGCAATCCGCCGACATGCGAGGGAGAAAACACCGTGACCACCCTGACCGATCGACCGAATACCGCTTTGCTGGTGATCGATGTCCAGAATGGAGTCGTGACCGGTAACTACCACCGGGACGCGGTGGTTGCCAATGTCAGCGCTTTGGTGGACAAGGCACGGGAGGCTGAGGTTCCGGTGATCTGGGTTCAGCATTCAGATTCCGGCATGAAAGAGGGGACCGAGACCTGGGACTTGGTTCCCGAGTTGACCCGAAGTGAATCTGAGCCGTTGGTGCACAAGACATTCGGTGATTCATTCGAGGGCACCGATCTGGAGGATGTGCTGGCCACCGCGCGGGTTGGAAGGCTGATCGTGAGTGGGGCCCAGACGGACGCCTGCATTCGATCAACAATTCATGGTGCCTTTGCACGCGGATACGACGTCACCCTGGTCTCCGATGCCCACACCACGGAGGATCAGAGCGAATGGGGTGCACCAACCCCGGACCTGGTGATCGCGCACACGAACATGTACTGGCAGGAACAGCGCGGCCCGGGCAAAAGTGCTGAGGTCGTGGAAACCAAGGACGTCACCTTCGCCTGATGGTCAGGCACCAGCTATCCCGCAAGGACGCTCTCCCTATTGCCCTGCGCGCGACTCAGGGATCTTGCAGAACGAGTGCATCCCGATGATCCGATCGTTCCAGTAGAAGTAGCGCTCAGGCGTCAGACTAAGCCTCGACTGGCCTCATTTCGACATCGCGCGAGCCGCTACCGCAGACTGGCCGGCCGAACTACTGACAGTTGGCCAAATCGGTGGAGAAGTCATAGTAGAAGGGGCGAAAGGGGTTTGGCGCGTGGACCCGTCACTCCTGCGTGAGGCGCAGTCCCTGGACCCCACCCCTGGCTATAGTCCGGATATGACGTCCGTCCCGGTATGGGTGTGGTTCAGTTCCACGACTTTCGCTGCTGCCGGCGGGTACCTGTGGTGGCGTGTGGTGGGACAAACCACGGCTCCCGGAACCGTGATCCGATGGATCGGCAATGTGTTCTTCGTATTGATCGCGTTGGCCTCACCGGTGGCATTGCTCGGACAGTTCCTGATGCCCATGGCGTTTCAGCGAGTGGTGGGCTGGCCGGCCTGGGTCGGCTACGGGTTTGTCATCTTTGCCGGCAGCATCGCGGTATTGCTGGAGCCGATCCGCATCTTCCGGTGGCTGCAGCGCCGCCGTCAGGCCAAGAGTGTCGCAGTGCCAGTCTTGGCCGGGAGTGACGTTCACGAGATACCACCAGAATCTGATTTTGTCTTGCAGGCAAGCGAACCCACGTGGCCCGGATCCGCCGTTGTGTCACGTCGTTTTGTCGTCGAGCGATTTATGGGTGGGGGCATTTTGGCTGTCGGGGCAGCGGTGACCGGCATCAGTCTGGCCGGTGCACTGCGAGAGCCACGGGTACTACGACGGACAATCACTATCCGGTCCCTACCGGATGAGGCCGTGGGTACCCGCATCACGTTGATCTCCG
>JBBSRY010000425.1:0-3317 GCA_038242595.1 Mycobacteriales bacterium | reverse complement strand
GCCACTTCTCATGCCGACTCGGAACAAGCTTGCTGTCGACATTCTCCTCAAACTCCGCGTACCAGTTCTCGGTCCGCACCAACTGCGTAGTGCCCTCTGCACCTTCATCAGACTGGGCCTTTGCCTGGGCAGACAGCGCTAACAGCACAGACCGAGCATCTTTGCCCGGCGCGTCGGCGATGGTGCGCATGTCCGCGAATTGGTATTCAAGGATCGGCGGAACTTCAGCGAGCGCGTGGTTCTGCTGCCACGGAGCGAGAATCACCGCACCGACAGTTGCGACGGCGGCAGCCAGTACACCGATCCGGACGGCAGGCCTCCTGCGTCCTCGAGCACGCAACGCATTCGACGTGACTTCACTTCCCGCCGTGAGGCGGGCCTTGGCGTACTTCAAGATCTCATCCGACGACCGCAAGGTGATCCCGACTGAGGCAGGCGCGACCTCGCCCGGCATCCCAAGGGTGATGGCTTCCTGCCGAAGGAGGTCCAGCTCATCTGGTTGGCGGGAGGCGGCGTCGTCGGCTGTCATGTCGACCCTCCTTCGAAGGCATGCGCGACACTGCCAGCTTGTGAGTGGAGGGCCCGAATCCGGCTTCGGAGACGGGAAACACGGGTATTGAACGATCCCACAGATATCGCGAGCATGGACGACGCCTCGTTACGCGTCACGTCCCTCATGAACGCGATGTCGAACAGGTCGCGTTCCGAAGCAGTGAGCTGTCCGTATATCCAGCGCCCGACTTCGGATTCCACCACAGAATCCGACACATCGGGGTCGCTGTGAGCCCATTGCCCATGATCTGCCGCGAATCGGTTGTCGTGGTGCTTGCGGTGCCGTCGGTCCGACTCCTGCATGATCTTGATGCGACCGATCGCAAAGACCCAGCCGATCCGTGCGTCGGCGTCATTCGGGCATTTGCTGCGCTTATCCCACACCGTCTCAAACGTCTGAGCGACGACATCCTCGGCAGCTTGAGGCGACAGCCTGCGGGCGGCAAATGAGAACAATCGACCACTCATCTCTTGTAACAGGGCACTGAACTCCTCTTCCCCCACCCCGGCCCCCTAGCTGGACGTTGTACGCCCTAGCGCCCGTGAAGCGCCAGGCCGGACCGTACACGAGGCGATAGGTCATCAGGCGGCCGCGAGACGACCTATCGCCACGTCAGGCCAGAGGCCTTACCTACTAGTCACAGATGAGGGCACCTTCTTACAGCTAGCCTCGAACTTCTATCGTTCCGTCTGGCAACGCGGGTCTGAACGCACGGAAGTGCCGGTCATATCGGGACGAATTGAGCTTGCGAAGACTCGACTGAGACCTCTCGAAAGGCGCTCCGTAGATGAACGGTACATCTGCTGGTGGCCGTGTCCATGTTGCTGCTGGCAGCGGGTCGCTGATCTCCTCATCGGGCCTGTCGCTGCTGGCCAAGACCGCGTCGGTCAGCGGCCTGACCGATAGCGGCCGAACGGCTTGATGACCGCTCCGACAGGCTTTCGCCATGGCGAAAGCCGACCGCGGTCCACAAGTCTGGGCGCGGGCCTGGCAGCCACGGTCGATGCGGTGCGGGCTGCCGTGCGTCAGCGCGGGCTGCAGTCTGGGACCAACGCGGCCCTTCCTCGGAAGACGACGCAGTGGTCGTTGATCTGGACGCGACGCTGATCGGCGCGCAATCGGAGAAAGGGTTCGCGCCGCCGAACTGCTTCAGAACTGATCGCCTGGACCCACCTGCCGGCCTCTCACATCTGCCAGCCAGGGTCTGGGACGCAAGAGAATCCGGCTCCGTCTGCTGGCTGTCGCGGGCCGGATGATCACCACCGCAAGACGACGCATCCTGCGGCTCGGCAAACGATGGCCCTGGACCGACTTGATCGTGACCGGTCAACGAAGGCTCGCCGAGATCACCTAAACACCGCCCACCGATCCAAGTGCCGAGGAACTGGAGCACCGGTAGGGCAGGTCTGTAAGTGCAATTGTGTGCGCTTTCGGCGCGTCCGCGGTCAAGTCCAGAATCCCGATGCTCTGAAAATCTGATGTGATGACGACTTCGGGAGAGTTCGCCTGATCCAGGTCGTCGAGGTAGTCGAGCGCTTGGGCCTCAGCGTCGTTGAGGCTCTTGCCAGCGCTTTTGTGCTCCCAGACGAGTGCGCCCGGCCAAAAGAGGTCGATGCGCCCGTCACCTGACGTGCTTGTCCGCTTGGCGTACTGCTCGAAGACCACGACCCGTTTGCGCTCGATCCCGAAGATCGCCAAGAACTCAGCCATGTAGGTCTGAGCGTCGGACTGCTCGTAGGTCGCGCCCTTCCACTCCGCTGCGAACTTGCGCGCGTTGGTACGGATCTGAACACCGTGACCGATGCCAGTGTCGAGGCACTTTCGAGGCGTCGCAGCCATCGCACCCGCCGCCTCACCGGGCCATACGCCGGTCCCAGCCATGAAAGTGATGGTCGCCCGCCAGCGTGCTGGCCTAACCGCCGCGATATCGAGCCTGGTGCGCATGACGACATCATGAAATCAGCGCATTGAGATCCAGCGAATTCTTGCACGACGCCGCCGCCGACGCGGGCCCCTCGCCGTGCGCTCTGTGCCGTCGATCCAGCAACGTCCGCAGGCGCTATCTCATTTTGATTCGATGTTTGCGGCGTCCGCCGGGGACAGGACGGAAAGTGCTCCGGTTGGATGTTTCGTGCTTGATCCGGACAGCAGCACGTTCGGTCCGGCGCGGGCTGCCCCGAACACCCCTTTGTGCGTCGAATACCGCCCAGAACGCCGATCCACCACGACGATCCCTCCCTGAGATATCTGCGCAACGACCGACGTCGGGGTTACCAGAATGGGGGGACTGAAGCCACCCACGTGGAGGGTCACAACGGTCCGCCCAGGCGATGTCGACGTGGGCGAGACGACCAGCGAGAAGATTGCGCTGCCGGACTTCGGATCGGTCGTGGTCTGGACCCAAGCACTGGCATCGCCATCACTCGAGAGGTAGCCAGCACCTCGGAGACCTCTGAGGCTCGGTGGCAACGTGGCCGGTTTCAGGGTCGTACTGTCGACGGCCCGGAGCTCGGTCTTCGCTCCACGTTTGAGTGACTCGGCCCAGACGATGGACCGACCGACGGCGCTCAGCCAGCCGACATGCCCCGTTCGTACAACGCTTCTCTTGCCTGTTCCCAGGTCATGTACGACGACTTCGCTGGATTGGTCGGGGCCAGAACCCTCGATCCACGTGGCGACGTTTCCCACTATCAACGGGGCTTGCCAAGGAGCCGGATAGTGCTCGCCATTGGCCGCTGACTGGCTGGCACCGATCTGCGTCACT
>JBBSRY010000424.1:0-3326 GCA_038242595.1 Mycobacteriales bacterium | reverse complement strand
CGCCGGCGAATCGTCGACGGAACGGTGGCGCATCTGTACCCAGGCTGGCATCATTAGGAGGTCCCGCTGCATTCTTTGCCATATCCCACCCCCCGGCGCACTCAATATTCTCCCCTTAGAATAGTCCCGCACGTCGCTGATGACAACAGTTCAGAGTACAGAAATCGAACGTATGCTCTAGGTGATCAAGCGCCAGGCTAGCCGAATAGTAGTGAGAACAACAGGTACGCATTAAGGCTGATGATCAGGACCGCAACGGTCCCGGCAACAACCGTGGTCCCAGGTCGATTTACCCACACACCCATGATCTTTCGTCGTGACGTGAACCAAACCAGCGGTACCAGGGCGAAGGGGATGCCGAAACACAGCACTACCTGGGACCAGATCAACGCATTGGTCGGATCGGCGCCGGATGCCAGCAGCACAATGGCCGGCACCGCGGTGATCAGTCGCCGGATCATCAGCGGAATTTTCCGCTTCAGAAAACCCGCCATCACCACCTGGCCGGCGTAGGTGCCCACGGCGGATGCGGCCAGCCCGGATGCCAGCAGAGCGATGGCGAAAGCGGCGGCGGCCCCGGTCCCGAGGGCGGTGCCGAGCCCGGAATGGACCTCCT
Source organism: Mycobacteriales bacterium (assembly GCA_038242595.1). Classification (GTDB taxonomy): domain Bacteria; phylum Actinomycetota; class Actinomycetes; order Mycobacteriales; family Nakamurellaceae; genus Nakamurella. The sequence goes on along the minus strand of JBBSRY010000424.1, from coordinate 2,710 downwards.
CCAGTGTGGTGGCGGCGGTATCGGTCTGAAAGAACAGTTGAGCCGCAATGATCAGCATGGCGGCGTTGACCACACCGGCCGCACCCATCGCCAGCAGCACATCCAGTCGTTGGGTCCGCAGCAGTCGGCGGCGCTGCGGGGTCGGCATTGCCAACCGGTCACCCGGCTCGAGTTGATAGCGATCTGGGGTCAGTGCCGAATGAACATAAATGACGTGCGGCATCACGGTGGCGCCAAGAATTCCGGTGGCCAGCAGCACACTTTCGGTACCGGCGAATCCCGGCAGCAGTCCGGCACCGAGGGCCACCGGATCAACACCGGCGCCAACGAGGGTGTACGCAAAGCCGAGAGCAATGATGAGCAGCAACCCGGTGATGACCAGCTCAAAGGGTCGATGACCCCGGTTCTGCGCTGCCAACAGACCGAAGGCGACCACCGCGGTGATCACACCGCCGACGGCCAGCGGAACGCCGAACAGCAGGTTCAGGGCCACCGCGCCACCGACGATTTCAGCAATATCCGTGGCGATCGCGACCGCCTCGGCCTGCGCCCACAACCCCCAGACAGCGGGCCGGCGGAAATACTCTCGACAGAGGGTGGCCAGATCAGAATCGGTGGCCACGCCTAATTTGGCGGTCAGGGACTGGATCAGCATGGCCATCAGATTTGCCGCGACGATGACCCACAACAGCTTGTAACCGAAACTCGCGCCACCGGAGAAGTTGGTAGCAAAGTTGCCGGGGTCGACATAGGCAACCGCGGCCACGAATGCGGGTCCCAGCATCAGGAAAGTCCGCCGCCACCCTCTGGCGGACTTCTTATCCAAAGCTGTATCGGACATGACGCTCCCGGCTGATGTGGTCGGCCTCGCGCCGGTCCCTCCCTTATTCGTAGCATCGAACTAATAAGTTTGGTCACCCTCAAACGCGAATCGAACTATTTGCGCCCGGTTACGCCCGATGCGGACAAGAAAAGCGGGCCTAAGCTCACAGGCACTGCATCACTTGGCGAAGGAGCTCAGCATGACCGCACTGGTTGTCGGCGTACCTCAAGAGATCAAGGACAACGAGAACCGGGTGGCAATGCAGCCTGATGGTGTCTACGACTTGGTGCACCACGGGCATCAGGTGGTTGTCCAGGCCGGAGCGGGCACCGGCTCCAGATTCAGCGATGAGGAGTATGTCACCGCCGGGGCGACCATCGTGGCCGACGCCGATGCCGTCTTCGCCGCCGCCGACCTGATCGTCAAGGTGAAGGAGCCGATTCCGGCCGAATATCACCGTTTTCGGCCGGGCCACCAGCTTTTTACCTACCTGCACCTGGCGGCGGATCGGGAACTCACCGAATTTCTGCTGGAACGCAGCATTGATTCCATTGCCTACGAGACTGTCCAGACGCCGGATCGAGGACTGCCGCTGCTCACGCCGATGAGCGAAGTCGCCGGACGGCTGGCGGTGCAGGCAGCCGCGCATCACCTGGAGAGTCCGGCCGGCGGGGCCGGCATTCTCCTCGGCGGCGTCCCCGGTACACCTGCGGCAAAGGTGACCATCATCGGTGGCGGTATCTCCGGGACGGAGGCCGCCAAAATAGCACTCGGGATGGGCGCTATCGTCCGGGTTTTCGATACGAACCCGGCGAGACTGGCTTACCTGTCGGATATTTTCCAGGGCGGGGTTGACCTGGTGACACCGAACCGGGCTCGGATTGCGGCCTATACCGCCGAATCCGATGTGCTGATCGGCGCGGTCCTGGTCCCGGGTGCCAAAGCGCCCAAGTTGGTGTCCCGCGCGATGATTGCCAGTATGCGTCCGGGCAGCGTTGCCGTAGACATCGCCATTGATCAGGGGGGCTGCTTCGAAACCAGCAGGGCCACCACGCATTCCGACCCGACGTATATCGAAGAGGGTGTGGTGCATTACTGCGTGGCCAATATCCCGGGGGCGGTAGCCCGAACTTCAACGCTCGCGCTGACCAGTGCGACGTTGCCGTATCTGGTGAAGGTGGCCGACCTGGGGGTCAAGGGTGCATCGAAGGCGGACGCGGCATTGGCCAAGGGATTGAGCACTTTTCGTGGTCATCTGGTGAATGAACCGGTAGCGCAGGCGCATGGCTTGACGTATACGGATCCAGCCGTTTTGCTCAGCGCGTAGAAACGAGGGACATCAGATGGGTAACTACCGGGACGCCTTTGATCGAAGCCTGAACGACAGGGAGGGCTTCTGGCTCGATGCTGCGGCAAACATCAGTTGGTCAATACCGCCGAAGGTCGCGCTGGATAGCAGTGCGGCACCAATCTACCGATGGTTTCCGGGTGGCGAACTCAACACCAGTTTCAACGCGCTTGATCGACACGTCAACGACGGCCGGGCCGACCAGTTGGCACTGATCTGGGATTCGGCCATGACGGGGACGGTCCGGACTTTCAGCTACGCCGAACTCCTGGGTTTGGTCAGTCGATTTGCCGGTGGCTTGCAGGATCTCGGTGTGCAACTGGGCGACCGCGTGCTGATCTACATGCCGATGGTGCCAGAGGCGGCGATGGCGATGCTGGCCTGTGCCCGGCTAGGGGCGGTCCACTCAGTGGTCTTTGGCGGCTTTGCCGCCAAAGAGCTGGCTGCCCCGATTGACGATGCCCGTCCCACGGTCGTCATCGCCCCCTCCTGCGGGCTGGACCCAGGACGGGGGGGGGCCTACAAACCGAGTATCCATG
>JBBSRY010000423.1:0-3332 GCA_038242595.1 Mycobacteriales bacterium | reverse complement strand
AGTGCTGGCACCGGATGGGCGTGCCGAATTTCCCGGCTGAGAGTCATGGTGGGATAGCGCTTCAGGATTTCCGATTCCGCAGATGCCAGCGTCGACTCGGCCCAGGTCTGGATTTCCTCGTAGTTGATCAGTGGCGGGGCCATCGCGCCGGCATAGAGCGGGATCGGATCCGTGTAGGCGTGAATCAACTTCAGCGTGGCTTTGCGCCGAAAGGCCTCATCGGCTGCCCAGAGCGCCGCTCCCAGGGCCTGTTCGGATCCGTCGATGCCAACGGCGATGTAGTTTTCTCTGATTGTCATGTGATGATTCCTGCTTCGGTGTAGTTGGACTCGGCCGCATGCTGCCAGGTCCAGTTCGAAATGGCCGGATCGTCCTCCCCGTGTTCGCGGGTATAGGCGCGGGCGGCCAGACGTGCATCCGACATTCTTTGGCGCAAAACAGCTGCCCGACTCTGGAGGGACGGCACGTTGTCGATCACGTCCATCACCAGATGGAATCGGTCCAACGAGTTGAGCATCACGATGTCGAACGGTGTCGTGGTGGTGCCCTCCTCCTGATACCCGCGGACATGGAACTGCTGGTGGTTCAGCCGTTTGTAGGTGAGGCGGTGGATCAACCATGGGTACCCGTGGTAGGCAAAAATGACCGGCTTGTCTGCGGTGAACAGAGCATCGAAATCGCGATCTGTCATCCCGTGCGGATGTTCGGTCTCGGACTGCAGTCGCATCAGATCGACCACGTTGATAAATCGAACCTTCAGCTCCGGCAGATGTCGTCGGAGCAGGTCTGCTGCCGCAAGTGCTTCCAGGGTGGGCACGTCGCCGGCGCAGGCAAGCACGACATCTGGTTCACCGTCGGTGTTCCCGGCCCACTCCCAGATACCGACGCCTCTAGTGCAGTGGGCGACGGCCGACGCGGCGTCCAGGTAGGACAGTGCCGGTTGTTTGCCGGCGACGATGACATTGACATAGTTGCGGCTGCGCAAACAGTGGTCGGCAACAGAAAGCAGGGTATTGGCATCCGGCGGTAGATATACCCGGACAACTTCGGCCTTCTTGTTCATCACATGGTCGATGAACCCGGGATCCTGATGGGAAAAGCCATTGTGATCCTGGCGCCAAACATGAGATGAGAGAAGGTAATTGAGGCTGGCAACGGGACGACGCCAAGGAATGGTCCGGGTGGTCTTGAGCCATTTGGCATGCTGATTGAACATCGAATCGATGATGTGCACGAAGGCCTCGTAGCAGCTGAACAGACCATGACGACCGGTCAGCAGGTACCCCTCCAGCCAGCCCTGGCACAAATGCTCGGAGAGGACCTCCATCACTCGACCGTCGGGAGCCAGATGATCATCGCCCTCGAAAATTGTTGCATTCCAGGTTCGGTCCGTTTGCTGGAAAACGGCGCCGAGTCGGTTGGAGGCGGTCTCATCCGGCCCCATCAATCTGAAGTTCGCCGGATTCAGTCGGATCACCTCGGCAAGATAGACACCGAGAACCCTGGTGGCTTCGTGCATCTGCGTACCAGGCCGAAGGACCGGAACGGCAAAGTCGAGAAAGTTGGGCAAGCGTAGATCTTTGAGCAGAAGCCCACCATTGGTGTGCGGGTTTGCGCTCATTCGACGCTCACCGGTCGGTGCCAATGCCTGCAACTGCGGGACCAGCGCGCCGGATTCGTCGAACAGTTCTTCCGGTCGGTAGCTGAGCATCCAATCCTGCAACATCTTTCGATGATCTGCGTTGTTCCTGGTCTCGGCGAGCGGCACCTGATGTGCGCGGAAGGTGCCCTCGATCTTGAGACCGTCAACCATCTTCGGTCCGGTCCACCCCTTGGGTGTCCGAAGCACGATCATCGGCCATGACGGAAGGTCATCGGTATTGCCGGCCCGCGCTTCGCGTTGAATCGCAGCGATATCGTCGGCCACGCATTCCAACTTGGCGGCCAACAACTGATGGACCAGCTCTGGGTCATCACCGCTGACGAAATGCGGTTGATACCCATACCCACGCATCAACTCGGCCAGTTCCTCCTGCGGGATGCGGGCCAGGATGGTGGGATTGGCGATCTTGTAACCGTTGAGGTGCAGGATGGGCAGTACCGCTCCGTCCGTCACCGGATTGAGGAACTTATTGGAATGCCAGCTCGCCGCCAGCGGGCCGGTTTCGGCTTCACCGTCACCGATCACGCAGGCCACCAGTAGATCCGGGTTGTCGAAGGCAGCGCCAAAGGCATGAACCAGGGCGTACCCCAGCTCTCCACCCTCATGGATCGAACCAGGTGTCTCCGGCGCTACGTGGCTGGGAATTCCACCGGGAAAAGAGAACTGCCGAAACAGTTTTCGCATCCCGTCCTCGTCCTGGGTGATTCCGGAATAGGTCTCGGTGTAGGTGCCTTCCAGATAGGCATTGGCGACCAACCCTGGCCCACCATGTCCCGGGCCGGTGATGTAGATGGCATTCAGATCACGCTTTTTGATCAGTCGGTTGAGATGGGCGTAAACCAGATTCAATCCCGGTGTTGTGCCCCAGTGACCGAGTAATCGCGGCTTGACATGCTCGGCCAGCAGAGGCTCACGCAGCAGGGGGTTGTCCAGCAGATAAATCTGACCGACCGACAGATAGTTGGCAGCCCGCCAATAGCCATCGATATCGGCAAGTTCGTTATCGGACAGAGTGTTTTCAGGCATACCTCATACGATCTCCTGCGTCGCCGGCGATCAAGGGTCACAGGGACCGGATCCATGGGACTTTTGGCCCTCCCGACACGTCCCACGCCCGACCTATCCTTGGGATTCGTTGCCGCAAGTGGCGGTAATTGTTGACGAGGAGCACACCCATGACTGAACAGGCCGCCAGCAAGCGCATTGTTGTTGGCATTGATGGATCCCGCGACAGTTTGGCGGCGCTGCGCTGGTCTTTCGAGAAGGCAGTGGAGATGGGTGCAACTCTCGACATTCTGCATTGCTGGCAGCCGGACACCATCGTGGAGGCTGTGATGGGCGGCCATCATGAACTGAAGGTCGGCTCGGAATGCATGCTGGACAACGAGATTGCTGCGGCGACAAAAGGAATTCTGGTCAAGCCTGAATTCCGGACCTTCAGCCGCGGAGGCCGCCCGGCGGCCCAACTGATCGAACTCTCCGTCGATGCTGACCTTCTGGTCTTGGGTGTTCACCGCAACACCACGATGCATGATGTTGTCTTTGGTCAGGTCAGCGCCGCATGTCTGCGCGAAGTCAAATGTGCAGTGGCCATCATCGATCGCAACCAACACCTTGTCCGACATCAAGATGCCCGATTGGCTGCGCGAACCTGAGGCACGCCTCTTTT
>JBBSRY010000422.1:0-3348 GCA_038242595.1 Mycobacteriales bacterium | reverse complement strand
GTTCTTGCCTGCCATGGGACTCTGCTCTCGCGCAAGGGTTGTGCAAAACGGGACTGTGCCCGGGTCGTCCTTCAGACCACGGTCTCGGTTCAACCTAACTCTACGCGGTGCCTGTTCTGAAGGCTGCCTGGGTCTGCAACCGGAGGCCCAGTGGCTCATCCGCCAGCAGGTAAGCCGGCAACGGCAAGTCCGGCTTCGCATTGACCGGGACCTTCGCCCTGATGTTGGCGATCGCTGTCCACCGATAGGTATCTGTCGGCGTTCCCGGCAAACTCGGCACCAACGCCCCTCCATTCCGGTCTCGTCGAAAATTTTCAGTTCGTCGCGCTGCTGTTCAGCAATGGAATGTGCTCGCTCTGGCCGGCATCCGAATGCTCGTGGCACCGCTTCGGCGATCCTCGGCGCCGACTCCGGTACCGTCACATTTCGGTTCCCGTTTCGGCAAGCGCGGATAGCACTTACCCGAGGGATCGTTTCAGAAAGTCCACCATGACGCGCTCCACGTCATCCCTGTCGTGCTCGTGGATCACATTGTGCAGGTCGCCGGGAAACTCTTGAAGCACCGCCGTCGACGACCACGCCGCGTACTGTCGCGCCCCCTCGATGGCGGAGAGCGAATCCTGGTCACCGTGGAGCAACAGAGTCGGCATCGCCAATTGCGCGGCCGCCGACCGCAGGTCCACCCAACCGGCACCCAGGGCATGAAGCGTTTCCAGCCTGATGCCCTGCTGCCAGGTGTACGGGTCGTTACGAACAAAGTCGGCGTGCTCAACATTGTGGGTCATCGTCAGTGGGTCTGCGCCCAACGTGATCGGGTCGATACCCGCGCTGACAGCTTCGGCAACGGCTTGCAGGCCGGTTCCCTGCTGAGCGCCTAGTGCGGACAGGATGAGTGCATCCGGGCGGGTGATCAAGGCAGCCGCAGCCGTCACACTAGCGCCGAGGGAGTGACCGAACATTGCCGTTGGAAGCCCGCTGCTGGCAACGGTTCTCGCGTAGACAACGGTGCAGTCGGTGACGAGGTCGGCGCCGCTTTCGATCAGCACCGGGGTGCCGTCGCTGCGCCCATGACCGCGCTGATCGTAGGCCCACCAACGGATTCCGGCCTGGTTCAGACTTTCCTGCAGGTGGTAGTACGAGCCCGAGTGCTCCCCCAGCCCGTGGGTGATCAGCATGGCCGCCCACTGGTCGTCGGTCTGCGGGCCTTGGATGACCCGGAGTTTGCCACGGGTGCCGTCCAGAGTGGTTGCGCTCATCGGATCAGCCTAAAGAAAAGCCCCGGTCGATTGCTCGACCGGGGCTCCTTGAATGCTTGGGTTCAGGAAGTGGTAACAACCACGTTGAACTTGGCAACCACACCTGGGTGCAGTTTGACCACCACAGCATGCGAGCCGGCGGTCTTGATGTGACCATCCAGCTCGACGGTGCGCTTGTCCAGTGCCGGGCCGCCGGCGGCCTTGATCGCCTCGGCAACATCGGCGTTGGTGATGGAGCCGAACAGTTTCTTGCCGTCCGCGGTGGCGCGGGCCGCGATGGTGACCTTGGTGCCCTCGAGGTGCTGCTTGACCTCGTTGGCGTGTTCGACACCGCGAATCTCGCGAGCCAACTGGGCGCGCTTGATGACGGCGATGTTCTTCTCGGCGCCCTTGGTGGCGACGATGGCCTTGCCCTGCGGCAGCAGGAAGTTACGGCCGTAGCCGTCACGGACCTCAACGATTTCGCCAGGAGCACCCAAGCCGGGAACGTCGGTGGTGAGAATGAGCTTCACGTCTTTGAGCCTTTCTTAGCGAGCGGTTGACACGTAGGGCAGCATCGCCACTTCGCGGGCGTTCTTGACGGCCGTGGCGATATCGCGCTGGTGGACGGTGCAGTTGCCGGTGACCCGACGAGCGCGAATTTTGCCGCGATCGGAGATGTACGCGCGCAGCAACGGGATGTTCTTGTAATCGATCGCCTGCGCCTTCTTTTTGTTGCAGAAGGCGCAGGGCTTGGTGCTCACCTTGCGGGGAGGGGGCTTTGCCATGACTGTTAAATACTCCAGATTTTAAATTTAGAAGGGGGGTTCGTCCGAGTAACCGCTCTGACCGGCCGGGGGCGCCGAGGCCCACGGGTCGTCAGCCGGTGCACTGCCGCCGCCGCCGCCGGAGCCGTAGCCCCCGCCGCCGCTGCCACCTTGTTGTCCGCCGGAACCGGCGGGGCGGTTCACCCTGTTGACTTTGGCTGTGGCGTAGCGCAGCGAGGGGCCGATCTCGTCGACCTCCAGCTCGATGACCGTGCGCTTCTCGCCCTCTTTGGTATCGAAGCTGCGCTGCTTGAGCCGGCCCGTCACGACAACGCGGGATCCGCGGGTCAGGGACTCGGCAACATTCTCGGCAGCCTGCCGCCAGATATTGCAACGAAGGAACAGAGCCTCGCCGTCCTTCCACTCGCCGCTCGCGCGGTCAAAGGTCCGCGGAGTCGAGGCAACGGTGAAGTTTGCAACGGCGGCACCGGAAGCGGTGAAGCGCAGTTCGGGGTCGGCAGTCAAATTGCCAACCACGGTGATGATCGTGTCGCCAGCCATATCCGAAAGTCCTTACTTGGCGTCGGGGCGGATGATCTTGGTGCGCAGGACGGATTCGTTCAGGTTGAGCTGACGATCCAGTTCCGTCACGGTGGCCGACGGCGCGGTCACGTTGATGACGGCGTAGATGCCTTCGGCGTTCTTCCTGATTTCAAAACTCAGCCGACGTTTGCCCCAGATGTCGACGTTCTCGACGGTTCCGCCACCCTGGCGAATCACGTTGAGGAAATTGTCGATCGACGGCGCAACAGTCCGCTCGTCGAGGTTGGGATCCAGAATGAGCAAAAGCTCGTAGTGACGAAGCGCAGTAGAAACGCTCACGTACACCTCCTATGGACTCATAGGCCACGGTCTATCCGCAGCAGGAGGGTGTTGCTAGCCGCTTGCCGTCCTTGTGACGGGTCAGGGCCTGTTTGGTGACAGACAACTTTCGCAACTTTACCAGCGGCTGGAGGTGGTTCTGACCAGCGTTGTTCTGCCTGTGGATAACTTGCTGACTGGTGGACCGTGTTCCATCTGGGCGGGGGCGGCCGAGCCCGGGTACGCCTTGCGTACGTCGCGTACCGAAGATTTGCGTAATTGCGTGCTCGCGCATTGATCACCCAGGTTGTCGGGTCCGTAATGGAGGTTGGCATCACCGACGATCGGGGAGATCTGTGCAGCTCAATTCGGTGCAACCGCGTGAGATCCACATGGTCAAAATGACCATGTTGGAGGAGCACAACTACAGCGCGATCCTGGGCTACCTGCACGCGGCGCTGGTCACCGACCCAGATCTTGTCGAT
>JBBSRY010000421.1:0-3356 GCA_038242595.1 Mycobacteriales bacterium | reverse complement strand
GTCGGGGATACAACTACACGGACGGACAGGACGCTCGGACCGGTAAACACGCGGCCGGGTTGTTTTTCCTCGCCTTTCAAAAGGACCCGCACACCCAGTTCAAGGTGCTGCAGACCCGGCTCGGCAGGTCGGATTTGATGAACGAGTATGTGGCGCACATCGGCGGGGCGGTGTTCGCCTGTCCACCCGGTGTCTCGCAAGCCGGCGACTGGTTCGGCAAGGCACTCTTCCAGGCCTAGATCTGCGCACCGGCAGACTCTCCCGTTGACGGCACCGGCCGACTCGAGCGGGTCAGTGTGGTAGATCTCCGTCGCCTGCCGTCTTCGACCATTAGCCACCATAAGGCAGTCTGAGCTGCGAGGATAGCCCGAGGGTGGGGTATCGATCGGGTTGTCCGTTGGCTTCGCGGTCGAAACTGGCATGTCCGGGCGCGTCCATCAGGGAAGATGGGGAGGGTACTCGCTTGAGAACCAGGTGCGCTGCTGTGGTGGCGCTAGTTGGCGGGTGTCCACCGGGGGCAAAAAATGCCGTCCCCGGGAGGAGTGAAATCAACTGCGTACGCCACCTCAGCAGGCGATGCCCGAAGTAGCAAGGACTGATGTTGCAGTACGAGAACTCCACCAATGATGAAGGTCGAAATTCCGGTGATGCCGGACCGAACCGCGATGCCGGACCGAACCGCGATACCGGACCAGCTGACTCGGCCCAGTCCGCCGAGGCCAATTCGGGCCAGCACGCTCGGCAAGCTCCCTGGGAGCGGCCCTATCATCACGATGGTACTGAGCCGACTCCGGAGAGCTCCACCGCCGATGAACCCACGGTCGTGCATCCGGTGATGTCCGGCGGATCGCCGACGGCCGAGTCCCCGACGGCTGCGACGTCTGGCGATGTTGATCAGGATGCGCCGACGGAGATGATCGATGCCAGGGCCCTGCAGGCCGCGTTGGCCGCGGACGCGCATCCCGCTCACCCGTCGGACACTGGTCAGACAGACACTGGTCGGTCGGATAAGGATCAGTCGGTCGACAGAGCCCCGGCGCTGCCCGAGCCGGGTAAACACGCCGCCGGTACAGGTTTTGCCGAGGCCCCCACCGTGATGATTCCGTCTTCCGAGCGCCCGTCGAACCAACCGGATCAGGCTGATAATCACAGCGACTTGTCCTGCGCAGAAGGTGATTCCACCGAACCGCCGGCCGGCGGTACAGATACCGATGACAAACGTCCCGGTTGGTTCCTGCCCGCGATCATCGCCGGCGCCCTGATCGTCCTGCTCGGTGGCGCCTACCTGGTCGATTGGTTTGTCACCAAGGACGATGTGGCCAAAGGCACCAGCATCGGCGGCGTCGATGTTGGTGGTGTGACACCGGAGGAAGCCGTTGCCACATTGCAGGCCGAGATGGGTGCCCGCTACCAAACTCCGGTAATCCTCAAGGCCCACGGCCAGGATGTCACTCTGGACCCGGCCGAGGCCGGGCTGGCCGCAGATCTCCCCGCGTCAGTGGCTGCCGCCGGGACCCGATCGGCCAATCCGATCAGCAGAATCCAGGAACTCTTTGGCAGCACCACCGAACTTCCGATCGTGGTCAACGCCGATGATGCAGTGCTGACCGCCTGGGTCACCGAGGTTGCGGCCGGCACCGATGTGGCTGCTGTCGAAGGTTCGGTGGCCCTTGAGGGTGTGAGAGTCGCTGTGGTCGAACCTGTTATCGGTCAACATTTGGACATCCCCGCGTCCACCACTTTAATCGAAAACACCTGGGCCACCGGGGATCCGGCCGGTCTCACCGGTGTCGAGTTGCCAGTGACCCAGGAGCCGGTCCGGGCATCGGAAGCCGGCGTCGAACTTGCCAGCACCGAATTGTCCGCAATCCTGTCCGGACCGCTGACTGTCAATGCCGGCGACACTCCGATCTCGATTCCGGTTGAAACGCTGGCTGCAGCACTGGTGGTAGCTCCGGATGCCGGTGAAGGATTCTCCGTCACGGTCGATGAGGCCGCGATCAAAGCCAATTACCAAGCCGCTGCCGAAGCCACCCAAACCACGCCTGCCGACGCCTCCGTCGCGATCGTCGACAACGCACCACTGGTGACCCCGGGGGTTGACGGCGCCGTTGTCGACTGGCCGACCACTGATGCGGCGCTGGCCGCCGCCCTGCGGTCCCCGGAGCATGCGCTGGAAGTGACCTACACGGTGACTGAGCCCGCGGTGACGACAGCTGCCATCGAGGCGCTCGGTATCAAGGAGGTGATCGGCGAATTCACTACCGGCGGCTTTGCCTACACGTCTGGGCAGAACGTCAAGATCGCCGCCGGCGAGATCGACGGTGCCCTGGTTCAGCCCGGCGCAACCTTCTCGCTCAATGAATACACCGGACCACGCGGTGTCGATGAGGGTTACATCGAAGCCGGCATCATCCAGGATGGCGTGGCAGCAAAGGCAGTCGGCGGCGGTATCTCGCAACTGGCCACCACGCTCTACAACGCGTCCTACTTCGCCGGGATGGAAGATGTGGAACACAAGGCGCACTCCTACTACATCTCGCGGTACCCGGAGGGCCGAGAGGCCACCGTCTTCCAGAATCCGGACGGCTCCAGCGTGATCGATGTGGCGTTCAAGAACAGCTACGGCACGGCGATCATCATCCAGACGATCTGGACCGAAGAGGACATCACGGTCAAAATTTGGGGTACCAAGACCGTCGAGGTCACCTCGGCCACCGGCGATCGCTATAACTACACCAGCGCCCCGACCAAGACCATTCCGTATGGCCAGCCGTGCAGCCCGTCCAATGGCACCAGCGGATTCTCGGTCGACAACACCCGCACCATCACTGATCTCACGGGAGTGGTCGTGTCCGAGGAGACCAGCACCACGGTTTACAACGGTCAGGTTGCTCTCACTTGCGAACCAGCCCCAGTGGTGCAGCCGCCGCCGCCGCCGGTCGAGCAAACACCGGGGGAGACACCGGGGGAGACTCCGGGGGAGACCCCGGGCGGTTGATCGCGCCGGGTGCGGTTCTGGTTTGCTTGCAGCATGTCTGAAACCGCGCCCGATGTACTTGCCCGGATCGAAGGGCGGCTCGGCCACCTGAGCCTCAACCGTCCCCGCCAGATCAACGCGCTCACGCCGGAAATGGTGGCCGATATCGCGGCCGCGCTCCAGTCATGGGCTACCGACCCGGCGGTGGAGGTGGTGCTGATCGATGGCGCCGGCGATCGTGGACTGTGCGCGGGTGGCGATATCAAAGCCGTCTATGACGGAATCCGCGGGGTGTCCGCTGCGCCGCTGGAGTTCTGGGCGCGGGAATACCAGATGAACTCGGCGATCGCGCACTACCCGAAGCCGTATGTGGCCT
>JBBSRY010000420.1:0-3362 GCA_038242595.1 Mycobacteriales bacterium | reverse complement strand
GTTCCGGATCATCGGCCGTCCAGGTCCGGACGATCTCCGAGGTGTGCGGTTGCGAACAGTCGACGACGTCATAGGCCGGCCAGAGCAGACAGGACCCGACCGGCGGCGGCGGTGGATCCGGTTCGCGCCGCGCGATTCCGGTGCCATCAGCAGCCAGGACGCGAGGCACCACCAGCACCAGCAGCAGAGCAATCACCAGTACCAGCACCCCACCAAGACGTCGTTGCGCAGAAGCACTTATCGCTGATGTACCGAACGGCCCGGCGGTATCGGACGGCCCGGCGGAACCCATGCTCAGATTATCGTCACCTCTGCCCGGGGCCGTGGGAGCTGGATCCGGCCGGCGACCAATACCCATGCCTCATCCTATGACCCGCGTCACTGCCGCCGGCGGAATGGGCCAAAAGTGTGATCCCGGGGCCGCGCACCGCAGAATGTGATGCCTGACTTGGGTGAAGGATCCGAGCACCCCACGGGAGACGGTAAGTTTGGCCACATGAGCACCCCCAATGGTCAGCCGCGTCGGCCCGGCTTCATGGAATCCTTGAAAACCTCGTTCATTCCCAAGCCCGTTGAATTCGACAGCAACGAGCCGAATGTCCTGCCCACCACCGTAAAGGTCGCCGGTTGGCTCGCCATTGTCGGCGGTCTGCTGAACCTGTCCTCCGGCGGAATTTTGCTGGCCAGCAAGGACGGATTGATCGAGGCAGCCATCGACCAGGTCCAGGAATGCAACGACGTGGTCGGCGGCACCGGGACAAATGTCACCGGCACAGAGCCGACAGATCTGGTGACGCTCTGCAAAACCTTCCAAAACGACATCACCCCAGCAATCATTCGTGATGCCGACAGTCGTTTTCTGACCATGGCAATTATCGGCCTGGTAATCGGGGTCGCCCTGGTGGCCTCCGGATACATGCTGAGCAAGGGCAAACGGTGGGCTCGTCGCGTTGTTTCTTCGATCGCCCTCCTGCTGGTCCTGATGGTATTCCTGAGCCTGATTTACGATTTGCTGACCTTGGGGTCGGCTGTCCTGCTCGTCATCGGCTTGGCAATGGTCTACGTCGGCAAGGGCGCAACCTACTTCGTCAGGGCAAAGGCCGAGGGCCAGAATTAATTCGATGACTGTGCCTTCAGTGTCCGAGGCGGACCCCGCATCCGATTCTTCGGTGACCGAGCCCATCCCCCTCCCGGCGGCGGATCTCATGCACAGCGATAAACCGAAGATCGATCGCCGCATTCCATTGGTCATGATTGGCGGGGGTGTACTGCTGTTGCTGGCCGCGGTACTGAGCTATCGGCACGGTATTGCCAGCAATCTGTTTCCGGCCTACCTGGCCGGTGGCGATCCGACGCCGATCCGGCGATATTCAGCTCCCTGGATCGCCGGCGCGGCCGGACTCACCATCCTGGCCGGCTTCCTCCTCACACATGGAACAGCCAGGTTGGTTCACTACAAGTTGTAGAGTGAGATCAGTCGAGCAGTACCCCATCCAACCAGGAAGACCAGTGACGAGAAGATGACGAATACTGTCGTGCATCTGCTGCGTCACGGCAAGGTCCAGAATCCGAATGGCATTCTGTATGGCCGCATTCCGGGCTATGTATTGGCCGACTCCGGACGGCAGATGGCAACAGCGGTTGCCGAGTACCTGGCGCCCCACAACATCACCCATGTGGTGGCCTCCTCACTGATTCGAGCTCAAGAGACGGCCGAACCGGTGGCCGCTGCCCACGGACTGGAGATCGTCACTGACGACCGGGTCATCGAGGCCGATAACATCTTCGAAGGTCAGCAGATGACCGCCAAGAAGAACGCGCTCTACCATCCGAAGAACTGGTCGAAGCTACGCAATGTTGGCCGTCCATCCTGGGGCGAGCCATATTTGACCATCGCCCATCGCATGTTGGCCGCCGTTTATGACGCCGCCGAGCGCGCCGGCAGCGGCGAGGCCGTGATCGTTTCCCACCAACTGCCCATCGTCACCATCCGTCGGTATCTGTCCGGGGAACGGCTCTGGCACAACCCGGCCAACCGGGCGTGCAATGTCGCCTCGCTCACCACGCTGAGCTTCCAGGACGGCATCTTCAGCGGCTACCGGTATGTCGAGCCTGCCGCTCACATCCCCGCGGTCAACAACGGCGAGTCGCCATCGCAGGAACACCAGGAGACCGGCGCATGAGGTTCAGCAAAACCCTGACGGCCGTTTTCGCTGCCGCCACCCTGACACTGGCGGGCTGCACCTCCGGTGATGACGCCGTCGTCTACGGCGGGTCGTTCACCTTCGTCTCGCCGGGCGGGAAGTTCGAGTTCAGCTACCCGGAGGCCGAACGGCAAACCATCGGCGACTTCACCGGCAGCAGCCTGACAGATGCCAGTACCACCATCTCGTTGTCCGATTTCCCCGGTCAACCGATCGTGCTGAACTTCTGGGGCTCCTGGTGTGGACCATGCCTGGAAGAAATCGATGGCCTGAATGTCGCCGCTGAATTGACCGCCGATGACAACGTGCAATTTGTCGGCATCAATGTCAAGGATTCCCGCTCCTCCGGCGCGGATTGGGTGGCGGCGCAGGGCGTCACATTCCCGTCCATTTTCGATCCGACTCAGCGAACCCTGCTGTCCCTCAAGGGTTTACCGACGACCGGCATCCCGATCACCATCGTCCTGGACAAGCAACATCGGGTAGCCAATATCTTCCTGCGACCGGTGACGGCGCAAGAGGTTGATGTCGCCGCTACCGCGGTCGCAGCCGAGGGTGTCGCTACCGATGATTCAGCAGAAGTGGGTCAAACCTCACCCGTAACGGTCACGGCAAGCTCGTGACCTCCGGTTTGACCGACACCATTGTCACCGGGCCATTCATCCTGGCGGCGTTGCTCTCCCTGGCCGCCGGCGCGGTCTCTTTCGCCTCCCCGTGCGTTGTCCCGCTGGTGCCCGGCTATCTGTCCTATCTGGCCGGCCTGGTCGGTAGCGAGTCCGGCGGTCCGGAGTCGGCGGACCGGACAACGGTGACCCGGACCAAAGCTGTCCGCGCCACCGCCTTGTTCGTCCTGGGATTCACCGTGGTTTTTCTCGCGCAGTCCTGGTTGGTGCTCGGTGTCTCGCACGCGTTGCTGACCAATTCGAATCTGCTGACCAGGATCGGCGGCGCCATCACCATCGTGATGGGCTTCGTGATGCTCGGCTTCGTCAAGCCGTTACAACGCGAGGTTCGATTGCACCACCGGCCCACCGGCAGGATTCTGGGAGCTCCGTTGCTGGGCGCCGTCTTCGGTCTGGGCTGGGTGCTGTGTATCGGCCCGACGCTACTGGGTGTGTTGTCGCTGAGTTGGTCCACCGAACTGAACGGTGACTCTTG
>JBBSRY010000419.1:0-3364 GCA_038242595.1 Mycobacteriales bacterium | reverse complement strand
GGCGCCAAGGAATTCCGGGTCGCCCTGCCCAGGCAGTTCTTCGCAGCGGTGTGCGGGTTGGCGGTGGTGACACTGCCGTTGGCCGCAATGGGAAACCTGTGGCTGCTGGGGATGGCCTCGTTCGTGGCCGGTTTTGCGGTGGCTCCGGTGCTGATCGCCGGTAGTTCGTTGATCGAGCACATTGTGCCGGCCAACCGCTTGACCGAGTCGATGACCTGGACAGCGGGGGGATTGTCGGTCGGTCTTGCCGGCGGGCTGCTGTTTGCCGGTTGGATCGTGGACAACTTGGATCCGTCACTCGCGTATCTGGTGACCTCGGGTGCGGCGTTGCTGGCCTTCGCTGTCGCATCGACCGTACGCAAGCAGATCAGCCGGGTGTACGAGGGATCATTGGTGGGGTTGCAAACAATGCCGGCGATCTCAGCGGTCTGACCCGGCAGTAACCGCCGGGTACTGGTGGTCAGTAGCGGATCCGGTGGGCGCGGGGTGCGCCAGATGCGGCCGGGGGACTTACTGGGGGGAGCGGGCGCGTTCCTGTAACCGGGTCCTGATCTCCTCGGGCGTGTAGGCCCGTCGTTGTCGTTCGTTGCGGGCCACCACCACACCGGTTGCCGCTACCCCGGCCACGCCGGCCAAACCCAGCCATTTCCACAGTCGCATCTGAATTACCTTAGTGTCATGCCCGCGATCAGACCCGCCGACCACCTGAGCCTGCAACGAGCCGTTGACCTGACCCGAACCGGAGATGTCTGGTTGTTTCGCGGCTCGACGAAGGCCGATCGGGCGATCCAGACGTTGACCAATTCGCCGGTCAATCACGTCGGGATGGCGGTGGTGTTGGACGATATGCCGCCGCTGCTTTGGCATGCCGAACTGGGTAAGTCGCTGGTCGATATGTGGACCGGCACCCGGCAGCGCGGCGTCCAACTGCATGATCTGGAACTCGCCGTGAGCACCTGGAACGACAAATACCACGCCCGCGCCTGGATGCGGCAGCTCTCGGCGCAGGTCACACCGGCGATGGATGACGCTGTGCTGCAAACAATTGCGCGACTGGACGGCAAACCATTCCCGACCACCCGGGGGCTGGCCTCCGGCTGGCTCTCCGGCCGGATCCGTCACCAGACGTCGGCGGAGACCATCTATTGCGCCGAGTTGGTGGCCGCGACCTATCAGGCGATGGGTTTGCTGGCGGGGAGCCGTCCGCAGAATTGGTATGACCCCGGACGGTTCTGGAGCGGCGACAAACTCGATCTCCAACTCGGCGCGGTGTTGGGCGCCGAGATCTGTATCGGCCCCGGCCACTGACTCGCCGTCGTCTTATTTGAACGGCGTCCCGCGGCGGGGGATCCAGTAGCCCATCAAGGCGGCGGCGGCCAACCCGACCACGCCGAAGGAGACGATTCCGACGGTCAGCGAAGCCAGTGCCGTCATCCCGGACAGCAGCAGGGGACCGCTGCCATTGCCGACATCGGCGAACAACCGCCAGACGCCGAGAAAGCGGGAGCGGTTGCCCGGCGGCGCCAAATCGGCGCCCAGCGTCATCACGAGTCCGGAACTCATACCGTTGCCCAGCCCCATCAGCACGCCGACGAGAGTCAGTGTTGTCACCGAGTGTGCCAGCGGCAGCACCGCGAGCGCGATGGCGACAACTGTCATCGACGGGATGGCCGCTGCGGCCCGTCCAAAACGGTCCATGACGCGGCCGGCCGGATAGAAAAGCAGCATGTCGGCCGCGCCGGAGATCCCGAAGACGATAGCAATCGTCGCCGGATTCAACCCCAGGTGTTCACCCCAGAGCGGGATCACGACCTGCCGGGTGGCGCGGACCGCTGACACCAGCAGGACGCCGAAACCCAGGGTTCCCAGCACGCCGGATTGCTGCCTGGCGAGGGTGAATGTGTTGTTGGCCTGGCTATCTCCGACCAGGGGCTCGTCCTCAACGCGTAGGTCACGCACGCTGAACAGGACAGCGACCGCCAGCAAACAGCAGACCAGATGTACGGCGTAGGCACCGGCCAGGGTGGTCAGGTGCACCACCAGACTGCCCAGGAACGGTCCGATGAACAGCCCGATTCGATAGACGCCGCCCATGGTGGACATGGCCCGTGCTCGCAGCTGATAGGGCACGACCTGCGTGACATAGGTCTGTCGAGCGAGTAACCAGACCGCGGTACCCATACCGGTGCCGAACATCGCGGCGGCAAAGACCAGCAGGTTGGGGGCGAACATGCAGGCAGTGAGAGCCAGGGACGTCAGGATTGCCGCACCGAGCATGGCGGCCCGGTCGCCGAATCGTGTTGCCAGGACACCGGCCGGGATGTCGGCGGCGACTTGGCCGATGCCGGCAACACCGACGATCAGGGCGGCCATGGCCGGGCTCGCTCCGAGTTGGCCGGCTGTGATGACGACCACCGGGGCGATGGCGCCCTGTCCGATGGAGAACAGGGTCGGGGGGACAAATGCGGCCGGTGCGATCGACCAGAGGGTGATCTCGGGTGTCGACTGGGGGGTGGGAGGCGCGACCGGCTCGTTCATCGCGTTCCAGCATATCGTTAGCTAGGGTTACGAAATCTTGGTTCGTTACCTCGCACCCCGCGGCGACCCGGTCACATCATCAAGTCGCCGCGAGATGAAGAGAACTCAGGCTTGCGAGATCGCCCGGTTGTACGCCGACACCACCGCTTTCAGGGATGCATTGGTGATGGAGGAATCGATCCCCACCCCCCAGACGACGACGCCGTCAACGACGCATTCGACGTAGGCGGCTGCTCGCGCGTCGCCACCGGCCGACAAGGCGTGCTCGACGTAGTCCAGCACCCGCACATCAACTTCTGCCTCGCCCAGGGCGTTGCAGAAGGCGGCCAGCGGACCGTTACCGGTGCCGCGAACCACCCGTTCCTCGCCGTTGACGGTAATGCGGGCGGCCATTTGGTCGTGACCTTCGACGGCATCCTCCGGGGTTTCGATGCGTGAGCGGATCAGCGTCAGCGGTGTTGTGCGCTCCAGGTATTCGGCCGCGAAGTACTGCCACATCCCCGCCGGCGACACCTCGCCGCCTTCGGTGTCGGTGTACCCCTGGACGACACGGGAGAACTCGATCTGAAGACGACGCGGCAGGTCCAGGCCGTACTCGCTCTTCATGATGTAAGCGACGCCACCCTTACCGGACTGCGAATTGACCCGAATAACCGCTTCGTAGGAACGCCCGACGTCGTGCGGATCGATCGGCAGGTACGGGACAGCCCAGGTGAAGTCGGCAACCGGTACGCCAGCGGCCGCAGCGTCGCGGCCCAGATGTTCGAAGCCCTTCTTGATCGCATCCTGATGGGAACCGGAGAATGCGGTGTAGACCAGGTCGCCG
>JBBSRY010000418.1:0-3369 GCA_038242595.1 Mycobacteriales bacterium | reverse complement strand
TCGTAGATCCCCGACGCTCAGATGCAGATTGATCTTCGCCGGTACCCGAACCCGAACACTGACCGGCGCACTCATTGCGTGACTTCCGGGGCGGCGCCGCTCACCAGGTCGCCGGCATCGACTGCCTCGGCGATAGCCCTGAACTCCTTGAAATCCAGAGTTTCGCCGCGAGCGCTCGGATCGACTCCGGCGCGGCGCAAGATCGCCTCAGCGTTCACTGGTGAACCTGCCCAGCCGGACAATGCGGCCCGTAAAGTCTTGCGGCGCTGGGCAAATGCTGCATCCACGACTGAGAACACCTTCGCGCGATCGCCTTCGGTGGGTACGTCATGCCGATCGATGGCCACCAGGGCGGAATCGACATTGGGGGAAGGCCAGAACACATTGCGTCCGACGGCCCCAGCCCGTTTGGTCACGCCGTACCAGGATGCCTTGACCGACGGGCTGCCATAGGTTTTCGAACCGGGACCGGCGGCCAGCCGATCAGCAACCTCGGCTTGCACCATCACCAACACCCGCCGGATCGAGGGCAATTCGCTCAGCAGATGTAGCAGCACCGGAACCGACACGTTGTACGGCAGATTGGCCACCAACGCCGTGGGATTTTCCGGTAGGTCCGCCGCTCGAACCGACATGGCGTCGGCGGTGATCACCCGCAGTTTGTCTGCCAGGTGCGGCGCCTGTTCCGAGACCGTCTTCGGCAGCCGGGCGGCCAGTCTCGGATCGATCTCGACAACGGTGACCGCAGCGGCCACATCGAGCAGGCCAAGGGTCAGTGAACCGAGACCGGGGCCGATTTCCAGAACGTGGTCCGCCGGCCGCAGTTCGGCTTGGGAGATGATCCGGCGAACGGTGTTTCCGTCGTGTACAAAGTTCTGGCCCAGCGTCTTGGTCGGTTTGATGTCCAACTCTTCGGCCAACTGGCGAATCCGGGTAGCGCCGAGCAGCGTCACCTGTCCAGGGTCGTTTGAGTCATCCACATCGGTCATCCTCACACGCGCCCGCGTCGTTCAGGAACCACCAGTTGGCGAACCAGCAGTGCAGGAACCAACCGGACCGAATCCAGCTGCAACCGGTTGGGGCGGATCAAGCGGCGTGCGCGCACAGCCATGGCTGCAGCCCGCGAGACTGGTAGAGCAGCTTGGCCCGCATCAACTGCTCCTCCGGCGACGCATCGGCCGGGTTACCGGAACCACCGACGCTGGCCCAGGTGGGGAAATCGAATTGGAACATTCCGTACCAGCTACCGGTGGGGTCAACGGCCGCCGGGTTATTGGTGGATTCGCACTCGGCCAGTCCGTCCCAGTTGACGCCGAATTCGGTGTCGTGGAAGAACACTCGGTTTCCGACTTGCTCGTAACCGGGCTTGCTACCGATCTTGGTGACGGTTGCGGTCGGCTCGAGAGTCACGACCCGGGAAGCCTCAACACGGCTGGTCTCGACGCCGTTGACATTCGTTACCTGGTAGGTCACATCGGCGTTGCCGGCGGCACCGGTGGACACCGCTTCGGTCGAACCGATGGCCAGGTCGGGGCCGTCGACGGTGCTGTCGGGTAGCTGCGCAAGCACTTCGGGGACAACCACTTCGGTGGTAGTGACGCGAGTCACGGTGATGGTGAGCCCATCGGCCAATGCGGTGCTCCCCGCCGGTTTGACAGTGTCCAGCGGTCCGAGAACGATCTTCTTCTCGGTCAGGAGGTCACCAACTGTCTTGGCCGTGGTGGTGGCGCTCACGGCGGCACCGGTGCCATCGACGGTCTTGACCGAATGCAGGGTTTCGCCGGTCACGGCCAGGCCCTCGAGGGGAATGGTGCGGGATCGATCGGCCGAGAGCTGATAGTCACCGGGATTACGCCCGACTTCGGCCAGCGCCTCTTCCAGGGTTTTGGCGGTGGTCCAGATCGTGGCCTGTTTGCCATCGATCGTCAGGGTCACCTGACGGCCACGGTTGATCGCAATATTGGAGCCGTCGGAGATGCTTTCAGCCGCGGCCGGAGCCAATGAATCGTGCTCTGCACGACTGAGCCCGGCAGCTTCCAGCGCGCCGCTGACCGAACCGGCCAGCGTGGTGACCTGCTGCTGCTGGCCGTCGACGGTGATGGTGACGGTCTTGGACATAGCGACCCAGGTACCGGCGCCGGCGGTCAGGAGCACGGCAGCTGCTGCGGCCATTACCAGAATCGGTTTACGACTTCGTTGCCAACGGCTGCGGGCCGGTGTGGCTGTGAGAGTCTCGGCCGCCTCGGCCTCGTCAACTGGAGCTTCGTCAACTGGAGCCTCGTCAACTGGAGCCTTGTCAACCGGAGCCTCCTCGACGGGGGTCTCGACGGGATCGACCAACGACAACTGCTCGGGATCTACAGTTTCAGCGTCGTCGACAGCGGTCTCGACCGGCTCGACCAACGACAGCTGCTCGGGATCGACGGGTTCGGCCTCGTCAACCGGCGTCTCGACGGGATCGACCGACGACAATTGCTCAGCCAGCACGGCCTCGTCAACCGGAGTCTCGACGGGATCGACCGTTAATTCCTGGGTCTCGGTCAGTTGCTGTTCGGGATCTCCACTGGAAAGCCAGTCGCGAACAGAATTGTTTTCGGCATAGCGTCGGCGCAGGCTCACGGGACTCCAGATCAGTCAGGTTCCGAGCAGAGGAGGGCGCGCACGATCACGGCGAATCGCATTCAGGCAGCCGCTCATCGTCAGGATGACTGATTCAGACGCAGATCTACGCGTCTGCAGAGGCTACCGGCACCCAGGACTTCCCCATCCCGGTTGTATCACGGAATAGTAACGCCCCAAAGTCGTGCCTGGCAACATGCGAACGCATTGATCACATCAGCGCGCAGCGTAGGCACACGCCCATGGCTGTAGACCACGAGACTGATACAGCATTTTCGCCCGCATCAGTTGCTCTTCCGGCGGCGCATCCGATGCTCTGCCCGAACCGCCGACACCACGCCAGGTCCGATCATCGAATTGAAAAAGTCCGGTCCATTTATTGTTGCCGCTGACAGCTTTCGGATTATTACTGGACTCGCATTTTGCCAACCCGTCCCAATTGACCCCGTATTCGAAGTCGTTGAAATACACCCGATTACCGTCCCAGGTCACACCTGGGGTCGGCACCGGCGGATCCGGTGGCGTCGCGCCCGGCGGAGCAACAGCCGGCGGTGCGACAGCCGGCGGTGCGACAGCCGGCGGTGCCGCCGGGGTGGTGACCACCGGCGGTGGAATCTTGGTTCCGACCTGAGTGATGGTTGGTTTGGCCTCGACGGACGGGGTGCGAGAGATTTCCACCCGTGCCGATTCCACGCCGTTGGTGGTGGTGATTTCGGTCAGGATGGTCATCTCGCCGACATTGCCCTCTTG
>JBBSRY010000417.1:0-3374 GCA_038242595.1 Mycobacteriales bacterium | reverse complement strand
GCGACCCGACATGCTTTATTGGGAGAATTTATCCTGGCCGGTGAAAAGACGGAAGCTGCATGGTATCTAGCGCAGCGGATGGGTGATCAATCCATGATCGGCATGTACTACGTCTTCAACTTCCAACTCGCATTAATTCGCGGCACGGCACCGGATTTGCCCACCGAAGTCGACGAAATCTTCTCCGCAGCACCGGATACGCCGTTGGTAGGGATCAACATTCCGCTGATCCATGCGCTATGCGGACAATGCGATGAAGCCCGAGCAACCTTCGAGCAATTCCGGATGCTCCCGGCGCAACTTCCGATCGGGCCTCGCTGGGCGCCCATCGTCAGCCAGATCGCAATGGTGGCCACCCTCCTGCGGGATAGCGAGTGTCCCGAACTCTGTTATCGGACACTGCTGCCGATCGCGCAGTACTACGACGGTGACGGCTCCGGTGCCGTTTTCAGCCACGGGGCCAATGCTCGCCAACTGGGTGATCTGGCATTGACTGCCGGCGAACCGGATCTCGCGCTGGGTCATTTTGCCGATGCAATAGCGATGAACGCCCGGATCGGCGCTGCTCCGTCGGTCGCGCTGTCCCGCCTCGGTTGGGCGCAATCCATGATGGCAGGCGCCTCCCCGAATGTGGCGCGCGCATCTGACCAGGTTCAACGGGCGGCAGCGGAGTTTCGCCGATTGGATATGCCCGGTCCGCTCGTGCGCGCCCTGGAACTGCAGAACCGGCTGGATGTCAGCAGGGGAGTGCTGACCGCCAGGGAGCGGGAGGTAATGCATTTGGTATCGGCGGGCAGATCCAACCGGGAGGTTGCCGCCACACTCTTTGTGTCGGAGCGAACGGTCGAGAGCCATGTGCGCAACATTCTGGCAAAACTCGGTTTACGCAATCGCACCGAACTGGCCGCTATCGCGGGCAAGAAGCCCGGAGCCTGAACCGCGGATCAGTCGCGCGATCCGCGGTTCAGGCTTCCGTTACTTCGTGACCTTCGCCGACCACGTGGCTTCGCTGCTCATTACCTGGCTGCGCATCGAGATTACCTGGCTGCGCCGGGCGATTACTTGGCTGCGCCGGGCGATGTGCCGGCGGAGCCGAGCTGCTGGCAGGCCTCAACGACACGGGCAGCCATACCGGCCTCGCCCAACTTGAGGTAGGTACGCGGGTCGTAGGCCTTCTTGTTACCCACTTCGCCGTCGATCTTCAGGACCCCGTCATAGTTGGAGAAGAAGTGGCCGACCAAAGGGCGGGTGAAAGCGTACTGGGTATCGGTGTCGATGTTCATCTTGATGACGCCATAAGACACCGCCTCGGCAATTTCCTCGGCCGAAGACCCGGAACCACCATGGAACACCAGGCCGAACGGCTTGGCGCCGGCTTCCATTCCCAGCTCGGCAGCAACAGCATCCTGGACTTCCTTCAGCACGGCAGGGCGCAACTTGACGCCACCCGGCTTGTACACGCCATGCACATTTCCGAAGGTCGCAGCCACGATGTAGTTGTTGGCCTTCGGAACACCGAGCGCCTTGACGGTGGCGATCATGTCCGCGGGGGTGGTGTAGAGCTTGTCGTTGATCTCGGCAACAACACCGTCCTCCTCACCACCGACAACACCAACCTCGATTTCCAGAATGATGTTTGCGGCCTCGCACAGCGGAAGCAGTTCCTTGGCGATTTCCAGGTTCTCGTCCATCGGAACGGCCGAGCCATCCCACATGTGGGACTGGAACAGCGGGTTTTTGCCGGCGTCGACGCGGGCCTGCGAAATAGCAATCAGCGGCTTGACGTAGCTGTCGAGCTTGTCCTTCGGGCAGTGGTCGGTGTGCAGCGCGACGGTGATGTCGTACTCGGCGGCCACGACGTGGGCGAACTCGGCCAATGCGACGGCGCCGACGACCATGTCCTTGACGAACGTTCCGGAGGCGAATTCGCCACCACCGGTCGAGACCTGGATGATGCCGTCACTGCCGGCGTCGGCGAAACCCTTGATGGCCGCGTTGATGGTCTCCGAGGAGGTGATGTTGATCGCGGGGTAGGCGTATCCACCGTCCTTGGCGCGCTGAAGCATCGCGGCGTAGGTTTCGGGAGTTGCAATGGGCATTTCGATGGTCCTCTCGGGCGGTTGCGAAACTTAATAACTGCATTCCCGGTCGTCCCGGGGCGTTTAAATTCTTAGCGACGATGTGTTGAGTCGTGTCCAGTATCCCGCATGGGACCGGGAACCGAAAAGCAGCCGACCTGCAGATGAGGTTCGAGTTGCGAACAACCACCCGCAATGGCCTCGGCACTGGCAAGATCAGGGCTGGTTTGACGGAAGCAAAGGGGCCACCAGTGAGCACTCCAGAGATACCTGGCGAGTCTTCGCCTGCCACCGACGACATGGCGTCAGCTGATGTCGAGGCCACCCTGAGCACCTTGGCCACCCTGAATCCGTTGTCGGTGCTTGCACCTCGTGCTGCTCAGAGCCCACAAACCATTGACGACATCTACCGCAGCCACCGGATGGGCATGGTCCGGCTGGCCATCCTGCTGGTCGATGACATTTCCAGCGCAGAGGACGTCGTCCAGGACGCCTTTGCCGGGCTCTACCGGAACTGGGGCAACCTGCGAGACACGGCCGCGGCCATTGGATATCTGCGGATCGCCGTGGTGAACGGTTCCCGGTCCATGTTGCGTCGCCGTCGTACCGCACGGGCCTATGTGCCGCCCCATGATCTGGACGCTCGTTCCGCGGAATCAATGGCCATGATGTCCTCGGAGCATCAGTCGGTGATTGCCGCGATGGCCGACCTGGCGCCGCGGCAGCGCGAGATTCTGGTTCTGCGCTACTACGGCGGGCTTTCCGAAGCCGAAATTGCCGAGGCCACCGGTCTTTCGACCGGCACGGTCAAGTCGACGGCAAGTCGTGCGGTGGCCAAACTTGGTGAGATCATCAGGACGAAGCATCAGTAGATGAACCAGCCGCAACCGCCTTCCCAGCGTCGTCCGGACGGGGCTTACCCTGGTGGCGCGTATTCCGGCGGGTACCAGGCGCCGCCGTACCACCCCGGATATGCGCCGTCGGCTTCTTCGCAGTCGGTTCCGCCGCAGGTGACCGCGCGGCAGGCCAAGGATTCCGAGCAGTTGCTGGCCGAAGCTCTGCGAGCGATGGCCTCCGGTGCAGCCTCGCTGGGTTCGTCGGGCAATCCAGCTCCGCTGGATTCGTCGGTAAATCCGGCACCGTCTCGACCGGCAACATTCTGGCCGACAGACTGGACCGAGATGATCCTGCTGGCAACGATTGTCGGTCTCAGCATCGGCGTGGTCGTCGGGCTGACCAGTTTCTACTGGTGAGCAGTCGGCTGGTGAGCAGTCGGCTGGTGAGCAATCGACTGGT
>JBBSRY010000416.1:0-3378 GCA_038242595.1 Mycobacteriales bacterium | reverse complement strand
TACGATCGATGACCAGCGCATCCTCACCGACGGTCGTGAACCGCTCGCCCTGCCAGAGCGCTAAGATCTTGTTCTTTGGCGCCAGGTCTTTCTCCGGCGAGAAGCCTTGACACAGTTGAGCAATATCGTTTCCCTCGTCATTGAGCAATCGAAGGACCAACAAATTCTGCCGACCAAATTTCTGTCCCCTGTCGTACTGCTGGAGCGTGGGCCGCGAAATTTCCGCCTCAACAGCGGCCAGCGCGCCCACTGTCTTGGGTTGGTAAACCCACTGGTGGGCAGCGGGTTTGAATCCCGGCATGGATGGATGCAACTCGGCGGCGCCGGCCGCGCTGATCGATTCCATCGTCTGCTCGAGCAGTTGGTCGGCCAACTCGGTGCTGATCGGCACTTCAAAGGCCTGCGGCTCGCTGCGATGGTCAGAAATCATCAGCATGGTCAGCGAGACATCCCCTCGCGACATGATGTGGAGCAACTGTTGCCTGATCAGATGTTCTGCCTGCTCGGCCGCGTCAGCCTGGCCCGGAGCACCCGACGACGCGTTGACTTCCGATGCGCTGGAAGCGCTCATGGTTGAATCCCCACTGCTGATGTCGAACGATCACGAACATGGACGTACACGTAGCCACCAAGGGGCACCAGTCGGACCACCTGCGACGGCGACAGGTGCCACTCGCGGCTGATCACGATCAGATGCCCCCGATCTGCCCTGGTCAGCTCGAAGACTCGGAACCCGAGGAGCGCCAACAAGGGATTAGAAAAATACATATCGCCCTGCACGTAGAGCACGGCAACAAACAGTAGATAAACCAGCAGGCCCCATCTGGCGGCCGGGACCGCGGTGGTCGTGATGATGAACGGAACTACATAGGAAGCAAAAAATTTCAGCGCTTCACCCTCGCGGGGTTTGGCCGAGTAGATCTTCTCCGGGGCAGGATTTCGGCGTTTGATTGCTACCAGGAAGAACAGCAGTGTGCTGATGACACCGATCAACGCCATAGCGAGGAACACCCACCGCAGCCAACTGATACGGAAAGAATCCAGCACTGCAAGCAGCACGAGCAGCGGCGCATAGGCCGCGGCCAGCATGAGCACCCTGATACCCACCGACGGCCGGAACGCGCTTGAACTCATGGCCAAGACGCTACCGGCGCCCACCGACAGCCAGAATTTCGATCATCAACCTTGGATCAAACCCGGCTCAGAAGCCAGCGGCGCAACTGGTGAGTCATCGTAGCGGCCCGAGGTGGCCCAACCGGATACCACGTTGACCAAAACATGGCCGCCTACAAGCCAACGTTGTAGCTACACAAATCTACGACCTCTACCGACGAATTCTGTTCACCGGCATGGTGGAACTGTGAACCTCGAGACTTCCCATCCCCCGACCGAGACGCCGGGCACACCGTTCCCGTCCTGGCTGCCCGGTATCGCCGCCGCGGCCGTGGCTGCCATCTTGGCCTGGGGAATTCATACACTGGTGCCGGCAATTCCGCTGCTCACGGCGGCGGTGGCCCTGGGCATCCTGGTCGCCCAACTCCCCTTCGGACACTCCGCCCTGTCCGGCACACTGGCACCCGGATTGTCAGTGGCCGCGAAACGCCTGATGCGACTTGGGATCGTGCTGCTGGGACTCAAGCTCAGCGTCATCGACATCTTGGGGCTGGGATGGCTCAATGTTCTCCTGGTGATCGGCGTCGTGCTGATCACCTTCGGTGCCACCTGGTGGCTCGGTCGAGCTTTCCGACTGCCGGGACATCAGCCACTGCTGATCGCCACCGGGTTCGCCATCTGCGGCGCTTCGGCCATCGGAGCCATGAGCGGGGTGGTCAAGGCGAAAGACGAGGAGACCGCTACCCCAGTAGCCTTGGTCACCCTTTGCGGGACCCTGGCCATCGCCGTCCTACCTGCGCTCTGGCATCCACTTGGCCTGTCAGCCAATGATTTCGGCCACTGGGTCGGAGCGGGTGTTCACGAGGTCGGTCAGGTTGTTGCCACGGCGCAGATCGCCGGCGCCAGCGCGCTGGCGATCGCCATCGTGGTCAAACTCACCCGGGTGTTGATACTCGCCCCCATGGTGTCGGTGGCCGCCATCGTGGTTCGCCGCACCACCCCGAGCACGGCTCAGGCGAAGCGGCCGCCGATCATGCCGCTCTTCGTCGCTGGGTTTCTCGCGGCCGTGCTCATCCGCACCCTGATCCCGCTGCCGGAATTGGCCGTTGAGATTGCCGACACGGTGCAAACGGCTCTCTTGGCGATGGCCCTGTTTGGGCTCGGGACGGCAGTTCGTCTCAAGGAGTTGGTCACCACCGGTTGGCGCGCCCTGGTCGTCGGGATGTTGTCCTGGCTGGTGATCGCGCTTTTGGCACTAGGCGCGGTTGCCCTCGGCCAGTAGCGGCCAGGTCACCAAAGACTATGCAATCTGCCCAGCACAGTCTGGCGCCTCAGCCCGCTGACCTGATCTTTCACCAGCAGTCGACAGGTTTTGGGCGCGTCAACATTGCGGTGTTGCCGACCTCTCCGCGATGTGATGGCACCGCTCATCGTCGATGCAGCCCGGGTGATGAGCGTCTCTGTCTCCACCAAGGAATATGCGCGCGCATATTATGTTGACATTGGTACACGCGACAAACAGCCCAGAAAGGGCGGTCGATGCTTCATCACAGCGAAGCCGCCGACAGTGCTGTCAACACGCCGCCGGCCCATCCGTTGAGCCGATTCGTCGGCGTCGGCGGCGTAGCCACCGTCGTTCAGCTGGGCCTGCTCGCTGGACTCACTCTGGTAATTGACGAGGCCTGGGCAAACCTGATGGCGTGGAGCGTGTCGACATTGATCGCCAATGCCGCCCACCGCCGACTCACTTTCGGCATCCATGACCGGGCCGGTGCGCGCCGCGACATCGTGGTGGCCACCGCATTCAGCATCGTGGCGCTGGTCGTGAGCACGGCAATGCTGAACCACCTGGAAATCTCCGATGCCGTGGGGGCGGTGCTGGTGTTGGTAGCTGTCAATACTGTCGTTGGCGGCGTTCGCTACGTGGCTCTGCATTGGTGGTTCGTCACCCGCGTCAGTCACAAAATTGCCGACCAACTTGGCGCCGGTCCGTTTGCCGCCGCTGCCTGATCTACCGCTGCCTTTTACCGCCTCACCTACCTGGCGGGTTCGCGCCACTGAGGCCGGGCCCGCCCCGTTGCGTTCTGGGGCCGGTTGACTGGCTTGCGGGGCCACCAACGGAAGCTGATCACGTCCTGCGCGCGCAACCGACTACCCTCGTCGGGCGTCCCCAGTAGGATCAACGGGTGGAGTCTGTCCTCTCAAGGACCGCTGTACTGTGCGTGCTTCGGAGTCGAGTGGATTCTTCAAGAATCCAGTCAGGTG
>JBBSRY010000415.1:0-3380 GCA_038242595.1 Mycobacteriales bacterium | reverse complement strand
GCCGGCGCCCTCGATTACGCTCCCGAACCGTCGCGCGACGATGATGGTTTGCTGCTCGGCATCCTCCAAGCACCTCGCCCGAAGTCACACACCCCGGCCAAACAAGGCGCAAAGCAGGGGCCGACGCCCAAACGATCGCGACCCAAAGCCCCCGTGCTGCAGCCGAACAGCAAGACCAGCTAGGGCCCACTCCGGGCACTGATCATGTGCGGGAAGCAGGTCAGGGCCAGAACGAGCCGGTTAGTACGGAGCGGCCCTGGTCAACACGACGGCAACGCCGAAGGCCACCGCCAGCACCAGCAACTCCAGGCCACACCACAAAGCCACCGCCGACTTCTGCCGCACCGCGATCTTGGGCATCATGATCCGGCGCACCCGCACCGCCGTCACAGCGACCAGCGCGATACAGACGAACTTCACGATCAGCAACTGCCCGTAAGCGGTGTCCCAGATCGCTTCCGGCATGGACGTCACCTTCGAGGTGGCCAGCCCGGCGATACCGCTGAACAACCCGGTGGCTGCAACCACGAACACGCAGTAGGTGGCAAGTTTGGAGAATCGCGGCAACGCTTGGGCCAACAATGGTGGTTTGGTGATCAGGAAAATGATGACCGCGGCCAATCCACCCGCCCAGGCGCTGGACGACACCACGTGCAACTCCATCGACATCATGACGAAGTCGTGCCAGTACCAGTCCGAGGCGTGTCCGGTCAGCGGCAGCGGGAGCAGCGCGAAAACGGCCACTCCCACTCTGACCTCGGCCGGGATTGTCTCCCCGTGTCGCACGGCCTTCCTACAGAGCCAGACCGAGATCAGTCCGAATGCCGCGCTGATCAGCAACCCCTTCCCGGCCGGCACATTCGATACGTATCGGGCAATCAGGTGGGGTGCGGAAAACACGTACTGCGCAAAGGACACCGGTGCGGACACCAGGTCCAAGAATCCAGAGCTTCGCTTCGGGAAGCTGGTGGCATACACCTGGGCAGAAAGCAGCACCACCGATACCAGCGCGGAAATCGTCCAGACCCAGGATGCCCAGACCGCCAGTCGTCGCGCCTTGATCATCACCGGTTCGGTGCGATCCGGCCGGTCGTAGCCGAGGAACTTTGACAGCAGAGCCAGACCGACACCGGCGACCACGCCGACATCCAACAGCACTCTGGCAAGCGGGATGCCGTACCGGACGGTCAATGATTCGACCGGTAGACCGACAATCGTGGCCGTTGCCGTTGCCGCGGTACCGACCAAAGCGGCCACCACCGCAGCAGCGGCGAGCAGCGCGGCAAACCAGCCGGCCGATGCCAACAGCCCGGCAAATCTCGGTGCCACTTCTGGAGCGGCTACCGATGCCGGACGGCGTAGAGCCGGTCGACGCTGCGCAGACCCACCCGAGGCCGGTGCACCCGAGATATCGGGGTTTGCCTTTGGCGCGGGTCTACGAAGGGATGCCACCGGTCCATCGTGACATGTCCGGTCGGCATGCCGAACTACTCCTCGACCGACCGGCCAGCATCCGGCGTTATCGCTGACGTACCACCCGCGCGACATTCCAGACCGGACCGTCGGTTTCCACCACTTTGCCGTCGCTGCCGAAAACCAGGAACCGGTCAAATGTCTTGGCAAACGCCCGATCGTGGGTGACCGAAACCACGGTGCCCTCAAAGCGATCCAACGCCAGCTCCAGCGCCTCGGCCGAATACAGGTCCAGGTTGTCGGTCGGCTCGTCCAACAGCAGTAGCGTGACGCCGGACAGTTCGAGCAGCAGGATCTGGAACCTCGCCTGCTGCCCGCCGGACAGGGTGTCGAATTTCTGCTCACTGCTGCGCACCAAACCGTATCGATCCAGCACCTTGGCGGCGCCCTCGCGGCCCATCCCGTCGCGATGGTCATCACCGCGATGCAGGATTTCCAGCAGCGTCTTTCCCATCAGTTCTGGATGGGAATGCGTTTGACGAAAGTATCCAGGTCGCACCCGCGACCCCAAAGTTACGTTGCCTGCGTGCTTCACCGGGGCGATCGATAGCTCTCCGACCGGTTGATGTTCGATATCCGGATCGGACCCACCGGCAGCGAGCAGCCGCAGGAAGTGCGACTTACCGGAGCCATTCGAGCCCAGGACGGCCAGCCGTTCGCCGTAAAAGACTTCCAGATCAAAGGGTTTCATCAGGCCGGTCAATTCCAGCTTGTCGCAGACCACCGCTCGCTTCGCTGTTCGCCCACCCTGCAAGCGCATCTGAACGGTGGTGGTTTGCGGGATCTCCTGCGGCGGACCGGCGGCTTCAAACTTGGCCAGTCGGGTCAGTGCTGCCTGATAGCGGGAGGCCAGACCGTCGTTGAAGGTCGCCTTGGTCTTGAGCATCAGCACCAGGGCCTTGATCTTGGCGTGTTCCTCATCCCAGCGCCGACGCAATTCCTCCAACCGCGAGTTCCGGTCATCCCGGGCCGCGTGATAGGTCGCAAAGGAGCCGCCATGTACCCAGGACACGGCCCCGGCCGCCCCCGGTTCCAGGGTGACAATGCGCTGCGAGGCGCGCGCCAGCAACTCGCGGTCATGGGAGACAAACAGCACCGACTTCTTTGTCTCGGCCAACCGATTCTCCAACCATTCCTTACCCGGCACATCCAGGTAGTTGTCCGGCTCGTCGAGCAGCAGTACCTCATCCGGTCCGGCCAGGAGAAATTCCAGGACCAACCGCTTCTGCTCACCGCCGGACAATGTGGTCACCGGCCGGTACTGAGCCCGGTCGTACGGGATGCCCAGGGCGGCCACCGTACATTTGTCGAAAATCGTCTCCTGTCCGTATCCGTCGACGTCCGCCCAATCGGCCAACGCCTGGGCGTATCGCATGGAGACCGCGTCGTCGGAGGACTCCATCATTTCCAGTTCGGTCGCGTCCAGCGTGGCGGCGGCCTCGCGGATTGCCGACGCAGAAACAGAGAGCAGCAGGTCACGGACGGTGGATTCGTCACGGACAGAGCCGATGAATTGCGGCATGACGCCAAGTCCGCCAGACCGACTGATGGCGCCCTCATCCGGAGTCAGTTCACCGGTGATCACCCGGAGCAGGGTGGTCTTACCAGTTCCGTTGGGGCCGATCAAGGCGGTCACCGCCCCTTCGCCGACGCGGAAGGTGACATCGGCCAATAGCGCTCGCCCATCGGAAAGGGTGTAGCTGATGCCGGATACGTCCAGGTGTCCCATAGCAATCAGGGTGACTGTCGCGTCACCGACCCGTCAAATGTGTTTCTACCCCTTCGGCTGTTGGATGGCCTGAACTGTCACTTCCACCCTGACCCGCTGTGCGCATTATCGGCATTCAGGTTTCGGTGCGGCGATAATCTCCGACACCCGTACTCATTTCGGGCTAGTTTGGCAGGTG
>JBBSRY010000414.1:0-3387 GCA_038242595.1 Mycobacteriales bacterium | reverse complement strand
GCTGGCCAACTGCGTCACTACTATCCCTCGTCTAAATCCGATGAATTTTACGTCGTTCACCTACTAATATCGTAGATAAATGGATATTAGGCAAGGATTTTCGTGCAACAAGATGAATACGGCTCGGAAAACGAATACAAAGATTTGATATGCGACAGGCCTACCGACCGGGGGCACCCCAGTCGTAGCGGCTACTGTGCAGCTTGAGATAGACGGACGTCTCGATCCTGGCCACGTCCTCGAAGTTCCTGATGGTCTCCAGGCAGTCGTAGAGCTGCTCGTCGTCGGCACAGACGACCTCGGCCAGCAGATCGTGCACCCCGGCGGTATGGACCAGATAGGCAACTTCGTTGAGCGCCGACACCTGCTCCGCGACCCCGGACGCGTCACGGTGCACCCGGATTCCCAGCATGGCCTGCCGAGCGAAGCCCAGCTGTAGCGGGTCGGTGACGGCCACGACCTGGACGACTCCGGAATCGGTGAGGCGTTTGATCCGCTGGCGGACGGCTGCGTCAGACAGGCCAACCGATTCGGCAATAGCGGAGTAGGAGCGCCGCCCATCTTCCTGCAGTTGGGCGATGATCTTCAACGAGACCTCATCGAGGTCGGCGGTTCTGTGTTCCACGCGGAGTCTTTCACAGTCATGGGACACCGGGATGGCACCCTCGCATTGACGCTAGCACTCCGGAGTGAACTTGCGGGCGACCCAACCTCACCACACCACTGATTTCAGCTTCCGGCATTTGTGTGCCGACGAGCAGACAACGGATTCATCACCGGTTTCTGGCCGCCCGAGACGAACCCGTGTGAAAGTGGGCAACAATGATCGGCACCACCCACAGCCTGCGCCGAGTCGTTGGCTTGACCGCACGAGTGCTTTTTGGGGCTGGCCTACATCGTCACCACTCTGACCATGCTATTCACGGCCTACAGCAACGGGCAGGTGTCCAGGGAGGTTCCGCGGGCGCCTGTTTTCCATGGACCGCGACAACGTCCTTCCCAAGAACGTCTTTCGGTCAACGGCACCGACGCTGCCGGACTCCTGTCACCGGAATCATCATTGTTGGAGCCCTGGGATTGGCTGCCATCCAGATTGACCCTGAACTGCTCTCTTCCCTGACCAGTTTCGGTGCGCTATTTGTCTTCTATATCGTCAATTTGGCCACCATCAAACACTATGTGGTTGATCGGTGCCGCGCGGGGCGTCCTCGATGCTTCTCCATGGCTTGGCTCCGACCGTTGGTCTCGCCCTGACGCCCTGGCCGTGAACCTCGCTTTCAGGCATGGCTTTCATCAGTGGTCTGGCGTGACTGGCCCCGTGCCTGGCCTGGCTGGTCTACATCATCAAGATGCTCAGTCGGCGGCCGCCCGTAATGGATCCCTCTGCGTTGGACGACGTAGACGCAAGCGGTGCCTGAGCGGAGGAGACGGCCATAGACACGCGTTAGGCAGAGGGCGAGACCCCGGGTATATCCGGCGCCCTGCTCGTCTACATCCCGCGCCCGGAGATCCGATCGGCCAGTTTCGCCCATCCGGAGGTGTGCGACCGGCCGCGGGCTTCGGTCGCATCCGCGCGCTGGTACATCGCGTACATGGCCTGGACTCCCAACCAGCGCAGCGGTTCAACTTCCCATCGCCTGATCCTGCGGTTGACCCACGGCATGCCGGTCAGCTCCGATTCCCGGCCCAGCACGAGATCGGCCAGGGTCCGGCCCGCCAGGTTGGTGGCCGTGACTCCGGTCCCCACGTAGCCGCCAGCCCATCCGAGCCCAGTCACCGAGTCAAGCCCCACGGTTGCCTTCCAGTCCCGGGGTACCCCGAGCACGCCAGACCAAGCGTGCTCGATCCGCGCATCCACCACGGCAGGGAACATGGAGTGCAGGATGCCGGTCAGCTGCTCGATGGTGCCGGGTTGCGTGGCTCCGTCGAAGTCGGTCGCCGACCCGAAACGATAGGGCACCCCGCGGCCACCGATGGCAATGCGCCCGTCGGCGGTGCGCTGGAGATAGACGTAGGCATGGGCGAGGTCCTCCAGCGCCTCGCACCCGTCCCAGCCGATCCGAGCCAGCACGTCGGTCGCCAGGGGTTCGGTGACGATCATCGAGGAGTTCATCGGCAACCATTCGCGGTGCATGCCCTTGAGGTTGGCCGTGAACCCCTCGGTGGCGCGCAGGATGTTCGGGGCAGAGACGGTGCCGTGGTCGGTCCGGGCCAGTCCGGGTTCGATAGAGGAGACCGTGGTCTGTTCGAAAATCGGCACGCCTAGGGCTTCGACAGCTGCTGCCAAGCCACGTACCAGCTTGGCTGGATGGACGCGCGCGCAGTGCGGAATGTGCATGCCACCGAGCGTCCCGGCAACGTGGATTCGATCATCGACTTCGGCCGCTGAGAGCAGCCGGGCATCGTCCTCTGGCCACGACCGTTGATGGGCAGCCATGTCCTGTAGCCGTGAGAACTGCGCCGCATTGCGGGCGACCAGCAGCTCCCCTCCCTTGAAGAAGTCGGCGTCAATCCCCTCCCGGACCGCGACGGAACGCACCTCATCGACTGATTCATTGAGCAATTCTTGGAAGCGCCCGACGACGGCGCGACCATGACTGCGCACATAAGCATCCCGACCGCCAGTGATGGTGTTGGCCAGCCATCCGCCGTTGCGCCCGGACGCGCCAAAACCGGCGAACCGCGATTCGAGGATGACCACGTTCAGCGTCGGTTCGGCACGCTTGAGGTAGTAGGCCGTCCAGAGACCGGTGAAGCCCGCCCCAACCACGACGACGTCGGCGGATAGGTCACCGGGCAACGGCGCTCTGGGCTCGGGCACGCCGGATGCTGCGTACCAGAAGGAGACATTCCCATTGGTGGTGGCCTCAGGAGTCAAAGCCCACCCCTACGGCGTCGAGCAGTTTCAGCAGCGGGCCGCGCTTCCCCTGGTTCTCATCCGCCTTGATCATGGCCCGGGTCGTCGCCTTGACGCCGAGCCAAGCAAAGGGCTCGGGTGGGAAAGGCAGCGGCAACTTCTTGACCATCTGCAATTCTGTGCGCTCGGTGCTTTCGCCGGAGAGCAGGTCCAACATCACGTTGGCAGCGAAGCGAGTGGCCCCGACCCCCAAGCCGGTGAATCCTGCAGTGTAGGCAACCTGTCCGGAATAGGCGGTGGTGAAGAATGGGAAGAAGCGGGAGCAGGTGTCTATCGCCCCACCCCACTTGTGTGTGAATCGTACGGCCCCGAGCTGCGGGAACGTCTCGTGGAACTGCCGGGCCAGCGTCTCAAAGGTTTCCGGCCGCTGGTCGTAGTCCGGGCTGAGTGAGCGCCCGTAGTGGTAGACGGCGTCCCAGCCGCCCCAGAGGATTCTGTTGTCGGCGGTGAGTCGGTAGTAGTGGAACTGG
>JBBSRY010000413.1:0-3396 GCA_038242595.1 Mycobacteriales bacterium | reverse complement strand
TGATGATGTTCGGCCCGCCGGATGATGACTCACCCAACACTGAGCAATCCATGGCCTGGGGAGTCAAGAGACACACCAATGACGAACTGCGACAACGATTCGTGGACATGTCAGTACCGCAGGCAGCCAAGCTCGGCGTGACTTTCCCGGACCCTGAGCTCAGGTGGAACGCCGATCGCGGGCACTACGACTTCGGTTCCCCGGACTGGGTGGAGTTCTGGGCCGTCGTCAAGGGAAACGGGCCGTGTAACGCCCAGCGAGTCGCCCACCGCAAAGCGGCTCACGATGAAGGGGCCTGGGTGCGCGAGGCCGCCCTTGCCCACGCCGCCAAATACAACACCGCCAAATCCACCGCCGCCGGCGCGAAGCAATGACTTCAGACCTGACGGCGGAGGGCGGCCATGGCGCCATCCCGCTGACCGGAATTCCAGTGGAACCGCAAGCAGCGGTGGTGAAGACGGATTGGCCGCTTTACGAGGTGTTCCTGCGAGGCAAGCGAGGATTGAATCACGTTCATGTCGGCTCGCTACATGCTGCTGATCCGCAGATGGCGCTGCACCACGCGCGCGATCTCTACACCCGTCGCAATGAGGGCGTGAGCATCTGGGTGGTTCCGGCGGTGGACATCACGGCCAGTAGCCCGGATGAGAAGGATCCCTTCTTCGCGCCCTCCGGAGACAAGGTGTACCGGCATCCGACCTTCTACGAGATTCCCGATGACGTCCCCTACATGTGAAGGGCAGCAGCATGTCTGACGATGACGCCAGATCCCATGACGAGCCTGGCGGTGTTGATGACGACTTCGCCGCGCATGCTCTCACGCAGGACACCCAGGACCACCGCTGGGCATTCGGCACCGGATTTACCGATGCCCTTGAAGGCGTCGACACCACGGTCCCGGCCGGCGTGAACGCCGATGCGCTGGCCGCTTACTGCCTGATGCTGGGTGATGATGCGTTGATCCTGAGTCATCGATTACAGCAATGGATGACCCGCGCCCCAGAACTCGAAGAAGAAACTGCGATCGGCAATATCGCCCTCGACCTGCTCGGCCAGGCCAGGATGCTACTGGCCCGAGCCGGCAAAGCCGACGGCACCGACCGTGACGAGGACAGGTTCG
The DNA here is from genome assembly GCA_038242595.1 of Mycobacteriales bacterium. Classification (GTDB taxonomy): domain Bacteria; phylum Actinomycetota; class Actinomycetes; order Mycobacteriales; family Nakamurellaceae; genus Nakamurella. The sequence goes on along the minus strand of JBBSRY010000413.1, from coordinate 2,276 downwards.
CCTTCTGGCGCGCGGAAAAGGACTTCCGAAATGTCCGGTTGGTGGAACGCGCCGATGCCGACTTCGCCGAGATGCTCGCTCGTCTGCTGGTCTTCGCAACCTGGAAGCTGGCTCAGTTCGATGCCCTACGTTCCTCCCAAGACCCGGTCCTGGCAGCGATCGCGGCCAAGGGGGTAAAAGAACTCACCTATCATCGCGACTACGCCGCCCGCTGGGTGGTGCGGCTCGGCGACGGAACCGCCGAATCGCATCGGCGAATGCAAGCCGGCCTGAGCGCAATCTGGCCGTTGGTTGACGAGCTTTTCCAGCCACATCCGATCGAAGCGGCACTTCCCGGCGTCGCACCGGATACCTCCACCCTGCGCGGTGAAGTCGACCTCATCCTCGACACGGTCTTGGCCACCGCAACCCTGGATCGGCCAGATGTCAGTGCGCTGGCAGGTGTTCGTGGTCGTTACGGTCGGGACGGGCTGCACACCGAGGCCTTCGGGTACATCCTGGCCGAAATGCAGAGTGTGGCCCGCGCGCATCCAGATGCGACATGGTGACGGCAGCGTCGAGCCGCGCCGGCGCCGCCTGGGAAGTCGCCGCCCAAGTCCAGGATCCGGAGTTGCCGATGGTCACGCTGGCCGATCTGGGAATTTTGCGGAAGGTTGACCAACAGGGCGAGGACGTGACGGTCACGATCACGCCAACTTATTCGGGCTGCCCGGCCATGGCGGAGATCGGCGCGGATCTTCGATACCGCCTGCAGCAGGCCGGTTTTGGCCACATCACCATCCGGACCGAGCTGTCACCGCCTTGGACAAGTGATTGGATCACCCCGGCTGGGCGCACCAAGCTGGCCAGAGCCGGTATTGCCCCGCCGAACTCGGCCGCAATTCGGGGAACCGGGTCGATTCCGCTGACCCTGCAGCCGATCGAACGGAATGTGACCTGCCCTCGCTGTGGTTCCCGTCGGACATCAGAAACTTCCCCCTTCAGCGCGACAGCGTGTAAAGCGCTGTATCGCTGCCGTGACTGCCAGGAACCGTTCGAATATGTCAAGGAGTTCTGAAGACCAATGGCCCGCAAAGATTTTCACCCACTGCGGGTAGCTGACATCGAAGCGTTGACCGATGATTCCGCGGCTGTCCGGTTCGAGGTCCCGGCTGACCTGGTGGATGTATTCCGTTTTGCTCCTGGCCAATCGTTGACCCTGCGCCGCGGCACTGAGCGTCGCTCGTATTCAATCTGCGCCCCGGCCGGCACAGCGCCACGAATCGGGGTCCGCGAAGTGGCCGGCGGACTGTTCTCCGGCTGGTTGATCCACCAGATCCGTGCGGGCGACATCATTGACGTCCAGTGTCCGACCGGCACTTTCAGCCCTGAACTGAACGCACCCGGCCGACACGTGTTAATTGCAGCCGGCTCCGGAATCACCCCGATGCTCTCGATCGCGGCGTCTCTCCTGCAGGCCCACAGCGAATCATCGGTGACCCTCATCTATGGGAACAGGCGGAGTGATTCGGTGATGTTTGCCGACGATGTGGCCGATCTCAAAGACCGCTACCCGGCTCGCATGCGCCTGATTCACGTGCTGTCCCGGGAACCGCAGGAAGTCGAACTGTTCAGTGGTCGGCTGGATGCAGATCGACTTCGTCGACTCCTGCCGGCAACTGTCGATGTGTCTGGTGTTGATCATTTTTGGTTGTGCGGTCCATTCGGCATGATCACCGACGCCATTGAGGTGTTGCGCGAGTTTGGGGTGCAGCCGGACCGCATTCATCGCGAACTTTTCTACGTCGGTGAGGACCCACCGGAGCAAACTCACCATCCGGATGCACCGGTCGGACCGGGTTCGCAGGTCACGGTAGTACTCGATGGACGCAGCACCACGGTGGTCGTGCCACCGGATGTGCCGGTGTTGGACGGAGCTCAAAAAGTGCGCCCTGACCTGCCATTCGCGTGCAAGGGCGGGGTGTGCGGGACCTGCCGAGCCCTGGTTACAGATGGCGAAGTACGGATGCGCCGCAATTTCGCGCTGGAAGAAGCAGAAGTTGAAGCCGGCTATGTACTGACCTGTCAGTCGCTCCCGGTCTCGGAAACCGTGACTGTCGACTTCGACTCCTGAGGTTGCTCATTGTGCAATGCTGCGAGCACAAGTCTCACGTGGGTGAGGTTTGGAAGGGCGAGGTTCGGGTATTTTCTTTTTCGGCCCTCAAGCGGGGCCGACGCCGGTCGAGAATTCTCGTCCGGTCCTTTTTGTGTAGGAGGTACCACATGCTAGGTCTCAT
>JBBSRY010000412.1:0-3397 GCA_038242595.1 Mycobacteriales bacterium | reverse complement strand
CGGTCGCTATGACGGTTTGATGGCCGAACTCGGCGGTCAGTCGCTATCCGGAATCGGGTACGGCATCGGGGTCGACCGCACCATGCTGGCCGCCCAGGCCGAGGGGCTCACCGTCGCCGATCCGTCGCGTGTAGATGTTTATGGAGTGCCGATGGGTGATGCGGCGAAAGCGGTGTTGGTGCCGATCGCCGGCGAATTGCGGCGGGCCGGCCTTCGGGTTGATCTGGCATATGGCGGCAAGGGGCTCAAGACGGCGATGAAGGCTGCAAATGCCTCCGGTTGTCGGATTGCCCTGGTCTTGGGGGAGCGCGAGCTGGAGACCGGCACCGTGGTTGTTCGTGACATGGTGTCCGGTGAACAGAATTCGGTGCCGCTGACTGGTGTTGCGCGGCTCTTGCAAACACGTCTGCGCTGATTGCTCGTTGCTGACCAGCAATTGCTGCTTGCTCGTTGCTCAGTACCAGTTACGGACTGCTGGTTGCTGACTGTCATTCCGGACGGCGGTTCGCTGACCAAAAGTTGCTGATTACGAGCTGCTGGCGGTGGGTTGACCGACGACTTCGCGAGGGTGATGTTGCCGAATCTGAGGTGCTGACCAATCCACAATCTCGATACCAAACCATTTGACTCCCGATGGAACATATGTTCGTATATCTGAGGAAAGAAGTTCACCCTCGGGTGGTCCTGGTTGCTGGTACGACGCCTGCGCAAGCACGTTGCGCCCGCACCTTGGGCCTCCTGCAAAAGCTCCAGGTGGTGCTCCCGAAAACTGGGTGACTTCCTTCCGCCAAACGTGGAAGGTGAGACCAGTGCAACGATACCCGGTGACGAAAGCCCTTTACTGGCAAGGGGTTGACGAGCCCAAGCGGTTCAGTTCTGCGAAGGTGCGATTTGCCGAGGAATCGTTGAATGCACACGGTGAGAGCTGGACGGAAGACTACGAATTGACCTGGCAGTTGAGCACCCGGGGGAATTGGGTGACGGACCGACTTGAAGTTCGGGTGGTCGGCCTGAGATCGAACAGGAGTTCGTTGAACCGAGCGCTTTTCTTGCAACGCTCACCGACCGGTGTCTGGAGTTCGCAGACTGTTCGGTCGGAGACAACCGAACCGAACGCCTCGTCGGTGTTTGCTGGATTGGCGCGGCCGGGAATCGCCGAACCAACCACCCTGGCAGGTGCACTGGACTGTGATCTGGGCTTGTGTCCGTTGACCAACACCATGCCGATCAGGCGGTTGGGGTTGCATCACAGGTCCCTGCCCGACGTATCGGAACGAGAGTTGCTGACGGCCTGGGTCGAGGTGCCGAGCTTGCGCGTTGTCGCATCGAGGCAGGCATACGCCAAGCGGGTAGAAGATGGTGGCCGAGTTCGATACCGCAGTGTCGGGGTGGATTTCGTCACCCAACTCGAGGTCGATCACGATGGCTTGGTGCTCCAATATCCTGGCCTGGCCCGGCAGACGCAACCATTCGCTGTGGGAGCCTGAGCCGACGATGGATTGGGTAGGGCTGAGCGCTGGCGGGCGCGGGCAGGAAGACAGCGTCGCCGGCGGTTGTCGTGAAGATCCCGTCGCCGGCGGTGTCTTGACGATCCCGTTGCCGGCGGCTGCTTTGACGATCCCGTCGCCGGCTGACATGAAGATGGCGCAGTCGGTGGCCGGCATAAAGGTGGCGCGGCGGGTGGTCGACGTCAAGGTGGCGCAGCCACAGCGGGTGGTCGGCGCGAGAATGCCGCAGCCGGTGGCGGGCAGAAAGATCGCGCAGCCGGTGGCCGGCATGAGATGGCCCAGCCGGGTGCTGGCGTGAGGTGGCAGGGGCAGGCGCTGGAGGAAGAGCAGTTGGAGGCGTTACCCGGACTGGGTCGGCTTGCCGGTCTCGTTCGAACGATGCGAACACCAGAGTTTGCCGGCGTGACATTCCATGAGGTGCATGCGAAGTCGGCACTAAACCGGGTTCCGGCGGCCTCGGTGTTGCCTTTCAATTGGACCGTAAACCCGATGCGCGGCTGCGTGCATCGCTGCACCTACTGTTTTGCCCGTAAAACTCATGAGTACCTGGAGCTGGACTCGGGTCAGGACTTCGATTCACAAATTGTAGTGAAGACAAATGTCGCGGCGGTGCTCCGCCGGGAGTTGGCCCGCCCCTCCTGGAACCTCGAAAGTGTTGCGCTTGGCACGAATACGGACCCGTATCAGCGGCCCGAGGGGCGGTATCGGTTAATGCCTGGGATCATCGACGCGTTGGCGTCGTCCGGGACGCCATTTTCGATTTTGACCAAGGGCACCCTGCTGCGCCGAGATCTGCCGCTGTTGACCGCGGCGGCTCAGGTGGTTGATGTCGGTATCGGAATTTCATTGGCACTGTTGGATCCGTTCATGCATCAGCAGTTCGAGCCGGGAACGCCAACTCCCAGGACTCGACTCGACCTGGTGAAGGCAGTGCGGGACGCCGGGCTCACCTGCGGTGTGATGGTAGCGCCGGTGTTGCCGTATCTGACTGATTCTGCGGAGCAACTGGATTCGTTGCTGAGCGACCTTGCCGATGCCGGTGCGACGGGAGTGACTGCGATGGCACTGCATCTGCGTCCGGGAACCAAGCAGTGGTTTATGCAGGGACTGGCGCGGGATCATCCGAAGCTGGTCCCGGCCTATGAGCGGCTTTACGGTCGAGGGTCCTACGTGACCAAGGAATATCAGCAGTGGTTGCGTGAGCGACTCCGGCCATTGTTGTCCCGCCATGGATTCGAGCGCTCTACATCCGGCGATCCGATGAGAAGCGCTGTGCAGCACCCAGAGCGGATTGCCCTCGCGGTGGCTGAATCTGAGATGACGTTGTTCTAATAGCACGGCTCTGAGTTGCTGTGGCGCTGAAACGAGTGTGGCGCTGAAACGAGCGGGGCGTTGAACCAGGAAGGCGCTGACCTGCACGTCGTTGCGTGAGACCATCGCTACCGCTACGTCCCCAACTTTGGATGATAATGCTCATCATTTGGCGGTTGTGATCAAGGACTGCGGCAATGGCCCGGGTCTGACTACTGATTGACGATCTCTTCTGAAGTTTTGCTGAAATCACTGCTTCGCCAGGCTTAGCGTCTGTCGCCTACTTAGGCGGTTCATGTTGTGATGCAGTGTGTTACGCCTTGGTTTCTGCTCGAAATCGATCCATCTCGGCGGGATGAAGTCTGGCAGTTTGTCTTCGTTCATGACGATTTGCCATTCGTTCTTGTGAATCTCGGTGTGGTGCCTTTTGCACAGCAGAACTCCGTTGTTCAGGGATGTTTCACCGAAATCTTTTTCCCACCATTGGATGTGATGCGCATCGGACCACTCCTGCGGTCTGGAACAGCCGGGCCAGGCGCATCCACCGTCACGAAGTACCAGCGCGCGGCGTTGTGCGG
>JBBSRY010000411.1:0-3410 GCA_038242595.1 Mycobacteriales bacterium | reverse complement strand
TTTTGAGTGCATAGCTTTGAGCGCCTCGCCCAAGATGAGCTGTTCAACCCTGCACGATGTCATCCTCCTCGTCCAGGTCGAAACCCCGACCGGGGTGCACCATCAACAGCTCGCGACGACTGCTGGTATCGCTGCGTACGGCGGAAACGGGAAACGGATCGCCGCCGGGCTCCAACATGGCGAACGCGTACCGCAAGAGGGGCAGATCCGCATCGGCCACCCGCCACCAGTGGACAACCCCAGTGCCTGCCAATTGCACGATCCTCGCCATCAGTTCAGCCTAGAACGCCGACCCGGGAACGTCAGTTCGGCGGTCCATCTCCCCGGATAATGGTGGGAACCGGCGGACGGCCGCTCAGCACCGCACCCGCACTGGCGGCAATGACCAGACCGATCGCCGCCATGTCCACCGCCGTGAGTTCCTGATCCAGGATGAAGAAACCGGCCGCTGCCGCAATCGCGGGTCCAAGGCTCATCAGGACGGCGAAGATGAACGGCGGCAGCTTCCGAAGCGCGACCAGTTCCAGGGTATACGGCAGCGTCGAAGAGAGCACCGCAACGGCCAAACCCAACCCCAGCGTCACCGGATGAAACATCGCCGAGCCGCTACTGATCAGCCCGGCCGGAATGGTCAGCACCCCCGAGAAAGCCAGAGCAACTGCCAGGCCATCGGCCTTCGGGAAGCGTTGCCCGGTTTTCCCGCTGAGCAGGATGTATACCGCCCAGAACACGCCGGCGGTCAGGGCAAACACCACACCGAGCGGGTCCAATCCGCTGAATCCGAACCCGCTCAGTAGCATCACACCGCCCAGCGCCAGCGCGGCCCACAGCCAGGTGATGGCTTTTCGGCTGGTGATCACCGATAAAGCCAACGGCCCCAGGACCTCCAGCGTGACGGCCGCGCCAAGGGGGATCCGCTCGATCGCCTGATAGAAAACCGTGTTCATTGCGGCCAAAGTGGCGCCGAAGCCGGTGACCACCACCCAGTCGGATCTGCTGTACCCACGCAGGGATGGTCGGCAGATCAGCATCATGATCAGCGCCGAACCCACGAGGCGCAGGGTGACAACACCGAAAGCACCGGCCCGCGGAAACAACAACACCGCAACCGCAGCGCCGGAGTGCACCGACATGCCACTAGCGACGACCATGGCGATCGACGGCCATCTTCTGGCGGTGATCGGCAGGGCCGACTGCAGACTCATGATGATGACGGTACGGAGAAACCGACTGAAGCTGAAATGCCACGATCTGACCGGTCATGCTCGGCGAGCTTGACCGTTGAACTGAGCCACCTTGGGGACGCTCCGCGGCTACCGGTGCATTTGGTCTGGCGAAGCGCATTGTGTCACCCGGCGGTACCGCAAACGCCGGCGTTGATGAAGGAGATGGTCGGGAACAATTAGCCTGGCCCCATGACCCAAAATGAAGGCCACCAGCTCATCACCGTGATCGGCCATGGCGCCACCAAGGCTGCCGTCGACCAGGTTGAACTCGACCTGGGGGTGGAGGTGATGCGCGACGATGCCGGGCAGGCCTTCGAGGCCGCTGCCGCCACTGTGACCCGGGTGCTGGCGATCCTGGCCGATGCCGGGATCGATTCGCGCAGCGTTCGCACCCTGAATCTTCGCCTCGGACCCAAAACCCAATGGGTGGACAATGCTGAGCGGTTAGTGGGATACGTAGCAGGTCAACGGCTGCTGGCCTCCGTGCAGGGTTTGGATGGACTGAGTCGCTTGCTCTCCGATGTGGCTACCGCCGGGCTGGAGGGGGTCCGCTTCGATGGTCTGACCTTCACCACCTCCGACTCGTCGGCAGCGCGGGCCAAGGCCAGGGAACTGGCCATGCTGGACGCCCGGATCAAAGCCGGTCACCTCGCCGAACTGGGCGGAAGATCGCTCGGCAAGGTGGCCTCCATCGCGGAGGTGGCCGATAGCGGTGGACCGCGTCCGATGGCCAAGATGGAGCTGATGCGCAGCTCGGCGGAGATGCCGATCGCTACTGGCGACGCTGAGATCAGTACCTCGGTGCAGGTAATGTTCCAACTCATCGAGTAACCGGCCGGTCTAAGAGCCGTAACGGTCGCGGACCCAGGCTGCCCAGGCGGTCATCTCCGTTTCCTCGTCCCGGAAACCGTCCGGGACGGCCGGATCGGCGATGCAACCCAGAACCGTGCCCTTCTGGTAGGCGCAGAGGGAGGTCTGGATAGCCGCCGGCACTCCATAGTTGACCGCGACGTAGTTGTACGTACTGCTGGCGATGTCGTACCAGAAGTTGATCTCCTCGGCGCTGCCACTGCGGAGTTGGGCTGCGGTCGGAAGCTCCCCGGCAAACCAGTTCCGGATCTGGTCGGCGCTGGTGCCCCACATCTGATTTGGGGTGCCCACCACCCAGCTCCCGACGGCGGCCAAATCAGGGTCGGTGGCGAAGTAGATCTGCTCCATCATCTGGGCCAGGCCTTCGGCGATATACGGGTCGTAGCTGGGGTGAAATTCTGGGTTCTGATACTTGTCCCAGTGGTAATGCACCAGCTCGTGCACCAGCAATTCCTCCGGGTCGCCAAAGGACATCACCCCTGATCCAATAGCCATCCGGGGTTCGGTTCCGGCGACGTTGTGAGCCACGCCGTCATGCTCACCGTAGTAACTGAAGGTCGGAAATACGGCGGCGGCAAAGTCTTCCCGCACGGTCGGATCGACCCCCGCATCCTCGGGGGTGAACCAGCTATAGAGCAGATCGTCGTCGAAGGTGACAAACGAAGCCACCTGACTCGTCATGGTGATCTGTGGCGCCGATAGCGCCAGGAATCGGGCAAGCCAGGAATTCGCTCCGTCCTGGGCAATCATCACCTGATCTGCCAGAGCGGCTTCGGCGGGCAGGGCGGCAACTATTCCGGAGGCACCGCGGGCCACGTACAAGGCGCAATCACAGTCCCAGGGAGCGCGTGAAACGCTGCGCCAGTCGGTGATTTCAACACCGATCGGGGTCAGCTGATCGTCGAGCAGGGCATGAACATCCCAGTCGTAAAGGGTCGACGAGATTTTCAGGTCACCATCGGCGTCAACACCGTCACCGGGAAAATGACCACCAAGGTAGACATCGTTCAGTGTGCCTGTTGCCTCGACGTCCAGATCGATGTTGCCGGCGGAGAACCAGGTGCTGACGGCGCCACCATCCATCCCGATCGCGGCCATGTTGTCCCACCAGGTGGTGGCCTTGGGGAGTGCTGCACCCACGAAGTAGCCCAGAAAGGCCGCTCGGTCCTGAGCCAACAGGGCATCGGTCATATCCAACAAATACTTGTCCACCTGGACGCCGGCGGGCAACGTCGGTGCGACTGACGTGCTGGTGGTACTTGTCTTCGGGATGGTCGGGTTGGCCGATCCGCCGCCAAACGGTGGCACTACCGG
>JBBSRY010000410.1:0-3413 GCA_038242595.1 Mycobacteriales bacterium | reverse complement strand
TGGCCACCGGACCGGTTGCCGCCTTGGAGAGGAGCTCCGGCGCCGGAAGACTTGTCCGAGCAGCGCGTAATGCCGTTGCCTTTCAAAAGATCTCGGGTATCAGTTGGAAGAACATGATCGGCGAGGGCATCGCGATGAAGAAGCAGCACGGTCACACGTGGAGCCAGGTGGTGATGGCCGCAAACGCCCCGATGCTCTACCGGTCAGCACTGGTGGAGGGCAATACCGATATCGGGGTGATGGCGACCGGCCAGGTCGTCGGACTTATCGACGATCTGCCCAGCTGCGCTGAGCTTATTGAGCGGGTGATGGCAGAGGCTGCCTCGGTGCTGCAGAGATTGCAGAGCTGACCCCAGCAGGCGGCTAGGTGAGACGGCCCGTACAGCAACATTGTGCAGGGAACTCTCCGCTGTCCGGCTGGCAGTGAATCAGAAGATCTGACCCGGGCCGCCTCAATCAGGCGTCTGCCCCAGACGAGGAGGTTTTTATGACATCGCTCAACGATCGCGTGGTCGTCATCACCGGAGGTGGCCGCGGCCTCGGCCGAGAACACGCAATACTCGCCGCCGCCGAGGGCGCAACCGTGGTGGTCAACGATATCGGCGCCGACTCCGACGGCCGCAACGCCGATGCATCCTTGGCGCCATCGGTGGTAACGGAGATAGTCGATGCCGGCGGTACCGCCGTCGCCAGCACCACAGATGTCGCCACAGTGGCAGGTGCCAAAGAACTCCTCGCTCTGACGCTGGCCGAATTCGGCCGGGTTGACGGCTTGGTGAACAACGCGGGCATTCTGCGGGACAAGATGTTTGTCAACATGGCAGAGCAGGACTGGGACGCGGTGATCCGCGGGCAACTCGGCGCTACCTTCGCTCCCAGCCAGGTGTTCTGCGACCATTGGCGCCAAGAGTCCAAAGCCGGCCGCCAACCGCTGGCCTCGATCGTGAATGTCTCCTCGACCTCGGGGTTGCTCGGCGCCGTCGGACAAACGAACTACGGTGCTGCCAAAGCCGGAATCGCTGCGCTGACCGTCATTCTCGCCCAGGAGGTCACGCGTTATGGCGTGCGGGTGAACGCCATCACGCCGGTGGCCAGGACCCGGATGACGCAAGACCTGCCGGTGATTGGCGAGATGGTCGCAGCGCCGGCTGATCCGGCTGCATTTGACCTTTACCACCCGGGAAATGTCTCTCCCCTGGTGGCCTGGTTGCTCACCGCAGACAGCCCGGCTAATGGCGCTGTCTACTACACCAAGGGTGGCGAAATCCGCCAGTACGCCGGTTGGAGCTTCGACTGGACCGTAGACAAGGGTTCCCGCTGGTCGGTGGCCGAAATCGACAAGGAGTTGCGTGCCCGTGTCTGATCCGATCGCTCTCGAGTGGGCCGGCCCGGCCCATTCTCTGTTGGCCGGCCGGTCGGTTCTGGTGACGGCCGCCGCCGGTACCGGCATCGGATATGCCACTGCCCGACGGTGTGCCGAAGAAGGCGCAAGAGTGGCGATCAGCGACCGTCACGAACGTCGACTGGGCGAGTCCGCGGACAAGCTCGAAGAACTCACCGGGATCAGGCCGCTTGCCGTACCTTGCGATGTCACCGACCAGACGCAGGTTGACCACCTGATGGACACCGTGGTCAAAGAATTCGGCTCGATCGACGTTCTGGTCAACAACGCCGGGCTCGGTGGCACCGCGAGTGTGATGGAGATGACCGACGAACAGTGGGACTCTGTCCTCGCGGTGACGTTGACCTCGACCTTCAAGACAACCCGGTCCGTACTGCGACACATGGTGCCCCGTGGCAGTGGCGTGATCATCAACAACGCCTCGGTGATCGGCTGGCGGGCACAGGCCGGCCAGGCACATTACGCCGCGGCCAAGGCCGGCGTGATGGCGCTGACCCGCTGTTCTGCCTTGGATGTGGCCGAGCACGGGATTCGGGTGAACGCAGTATCGCCAAGTATTGCCATGCACGCCCACCTGGCCAAAGTAACCAGTGACGAATTGTTGGCGGACCTGTCTTCGAGGGAAGCATTCGGACGGGCTGCGCAACCCTGGGAGATCGCTAATGTCATCGTGTTCCTGGCCAGCGACTACTCCTCGTATATGACCGGAGAAGTGGTTTCGGTCAGCAGCCAGCATCCCTGATAGCCCACTGCTGAAAACAACGCCAGAAACTCAAGGAGGAGAGATGGCAAATAAGAATGCTGTCGGCACTGAGGGCAGCCCATTTCAGATGGACCTGGAACGAGGCAAGATCCGGGAATTCGCGATGGCCACCGCTTGCACCGACCCGGCCTATCTGATTGATCAGAACCCGGTAGTTCAGCCGACATTCCTTACTACTACGTTCTTCTGGCAGACCGCCGATTCCAATCCGTGGTCTGCGGTCGAACTGGACCAGCAGCGCGGTTTGCACGCCGAGCAGGAGTACACCTTCTTTGGCCCGCCCCCGCGTGCCGGTACCAAGCTGACCTGCCAGTCAAGGGTCAGCGAGATCTACACCAAACAGGGAAAGCGTGGCGGCGAGATGACCTTTGCCGTGCAACTCACCGACTTCCGGGATGAATCCGGCCGGTTGGTTGCCCAGGCGAAAATGACCGGTGTGGAAACCGCCCGTCCACCGGCGGCGCAGTCATGACCGAACTGATCGTCCCGCAACCTTGGACCATTGGTCCGGCCACCCGTACCGACTTCGTCCGGTACCAAGGTGCCTCTGGTGACATGAACCCCATCCACCACGACGAGGAGTTCGCCAAGGCCTCGGGCTTTCCGACCCCGTTTGCGGTCGGCATGTGGCAGGCCGGACTGCTCGGTACCTACGCCACAAATTGGCTCGGCGCCGAGAATGTTCGCAGTTTCCGTATCCGGTTCCTCGAACAGGTCTGGCCCGGCGACATCCTTACCTGCAGCGCCCAGATTTTGCGCAGCTACCGAGATGACGCCGCGCAAGAGGAGCGGGTCGACCTGGAGTTGACCTGTGTGCGGCAGACCGGCGGGAAAGCCGTCACAGTGTGGGCCACCTTCGTGGTCCCAGAATCGAAGGAAGTTCCCCGTGTCAACTGACCTGCCGACAACCCAACCGGCCGCCTCGCAGATCATCACCCTCACCGTGCATCCCAACGGGGTCGCCGAAGTGGTGATGGACAACCCACCGGTGAACGCGCTGCCGGTTGCTGCCTGGTTCGCCATTGCCGAGGCGATGAACACCGCCGGCGCCAACCCGGCGGTACGGGTGGTGGTCCTTCGGGCCAAGGGCCGCGGGTTCAACGCAGGCGTGGATATCAAGGAGATGCAGCGCACCGAAGGATTTACCGCGCTTCTCGGGGCCAACCGTGGATGTTTCGCTGCGTTCAAGGCAATCTACGAATGCCCGGTGCCGGTCGTTGCGGCGGTGAACGGGTTCTGCCTCGGCGG
>JBBSRY010000409.1:0-3414 GCA_038242595.1 Mycobacteriales bacterium | reverse complement strand
GTGGGTCGGGCTGCTGACCGGTGACCGTCGCTTCGCCACGGCCCTGAACGTGCTGGACCAGTGCCGGGTCCGATGGGGCCGGGTTGTCTCTCTCAGCGGTGACGAGGCAGTGGTACGCTCCCTTCCTCTCACCTGGGATGCCAACCAATTCTCTGTCGGCCAGCTCGCCATCGGCGAGCCATCCATCGAGACCGTCCGCTGTGCGGTCTCGGGTACCGGATTCCTCAACGACCTCGCCCCGGGCGACGTCGTCTCGTTGCACTGGGACTGGATCTGCGACCGGCTCACGCCGCTCCAGCTGAACCGGCTCCATCATTACACCGAGCACCATCTGCGGATTGTGAACGCCAAGATCCGGACACCCAGTGTCCGAGCACGGAGCACGGCTGGATCCCTGGCCTGATGGTCATACGGTTCGACGTGAAAGTCACGAGCCGCAAACTGTTGCTCTACCATCGCAGCGGTGTTAATGTCAAGCTAACGTCCGATCCCGGAGATGATGATCTATGGTGCTCAATGGCGCTCAAATGTTTATCCGCTACGCGTATGCGCCCAACGCCTTGGGCTACTGCGGCCCTGCCGATAGTGACGCCTTGTTTCAGTACGGCGCAGCCGATGTGACCGACCACGGGTTGGTCCAGCTGGCTCGCGGCTTCGAGGGGGCGTGGCCCTACCTGGAGCTGATAGCCAAGGGCTCGGGCATTAAGGACCCGCTCGACCGCCGCGTGGTCGAGGCATACTGGGTCGGCAGCCCGCTGCTGGACACGATCAGCGTCACTGACATCGGCAACTCCATGGAAGATCGGTTCCGCGCGCGCTCCGGCCAGGAGTTTTCCCACCTGGTTCAAGGCGTCAACGCCGGCGGTGTACCGCATCACAACTTCCATGTGTTCGAGGTGTACCCGTGGACCGGCCTACTGCGCACCGACCAGAAGTCTTCCACCGCACTGGGGGTGCTTGACAGTTGTCGGATCCGCTGGGGCCGCGTCATCTCCGTCGCCGGTGACGAGGCAACCGTCAGTTCCAATCCGCTCGAGTGGGATGGCTTCGCACTCTCTCTTGGTCCGGCTCGGCCCGAGACCGCCCACATCTCCCTCGAGGGCAACAGCTACCTAGCCGGCATCGAGGCCGGCGACGTCGTCTCGTTGCACTGGGACTGGGTCTGCGACAAGCTCAGCCCCGACGAGCTGGGACAGCTGCAGCGGTTTACCTCACGTCACGTCAATATCGCCAATGCCGGCACGCTGGACCGCGGCGTACCGATGCCCTTCGGGTAACAAGCCTGCTCTGCTAGGTCGACCCGGGGCGTGGTCCCCCGGATGAGAAGGTCTCGGTGGCGAAACCGCTGAGCCTGGCTCGTTGCTGGGCATCGATTGACTCGATCTGGCGGCATTGGTCATCGGTCAGCAGGTCACAAATCCAGTCGAAATGCAGCGCTACCCGATCCCCCGGCCGCGGCCCGCCCAGCAGGGACATACCGTCTGTCGACCATCGCACGATCTCTCGTTGCGGCCTACCGCTGATTGTCGCTGAGCCGTCCCAGCACAAGTGAGTAGATTCAATGGTCGCCGATTCTCCCTCGACACCGATCACCAGGCCGGTACGGATCCGGCACTGGTCCAGTACGGATATGGCCGTCGGGTTTCCCTTGGCGGTGATCAGCCGCGCCCACGGGTATACCTCAAACACGTGGAAACTGTGATGGGCCGTTGCCTGCGCCGATGCGTCCCGCCAGGTGCCACCGCGTTGATCTTTGAAGCGGTGCTGGAGCCGGGTCACCAGCGCACCCGGATCGACCTCCCCGAGAAGCTCGTTTCCGATCCAGTAGGCCTCCACGACTCGCCGGTCGAGCGGGTCGGTGATGCCGGTCGATTCGGCGATGAACTCCAGATAGCACCACGCACCTTCGAACTGTCGCGCCCGCGACTCGATTTCGACAGCCGATCCGGGCTCGAGCAGAACCGAGGCACCGGCCGGCCCGCAATAGCCGAGTTCGTTGGGGGGATAGGCGTATCGCGCGAACAGCAGCGTGCCTTCGGCGCTCATTCAGCAAATCCTCGGTAGCTGTTCACCGACCGGCAGATCGACCACCCGGGTTCCGCCGAGACTCGTCCTGGCAACGACCATGCCGGCATGGTCGGGCACGCAGCTGCCGATCCTGCGGGCCGACCTGCCACGCGGATGTGCCTGCATTGCCGCGAGCACTCGATCGGAGGAGCCGGCGGGAACAATGGCGATCAGCTTGCCCTCGTTCGCCACCTGAAGCGGATCCAGCCCGAACAGCCCGCAGGCGTCGGTCACCGCTTCGGGAATGGGCAGATCCCGTTCCACCAGCTCGATCCCGACACCCGACATGCGTGCGACCTCATTCAGCGTTGCGGCGACACCTCCACGGGTCGGGTCACGCAGGACATGTACGTCGACGCCGGTAGCGATCATATCTGCGACGAGGCTATGCAGCGGAGCGGTGTCACTTTCGACTGTGGTGCCGAATTCGAGCCCCTCGCGACAACTCATTACGGCTATTCCGTGCAGGCCGATATCACCGCTGACCAGGACCACGTCGCCTGGCCTTGAGCGGGTGGGGTTGATCTCGATGCCGTCGGCGAGAAGTCCGATCCCGGTCGTGTTGAGGTAAACGCCGTCGCCGCTGGCACTATCCACCACTTTTGTGTCACCGGCGACGAGTTTGACCCCGGCGGCCAATGCGGCCGCACCCACCGATGCGGCGATCCGACCCAGCTCACTGAGTGCGGTGCCTTCGGCCAGGATGAAAGCCGTCGACAAGAACATCGGCGTCGCGCCGGACATGGCCAGGTCGTTGACGGTTCCATTCACCGCCAGGTCACCGATGTTGCCGCCGGGGAAGAACATCGGTTTGACGACATAGGAGTCTGTCGAGAACGCCAACCGCGTCTTGCCGGCAACCAGGACAGCCGAATCGCCCATGTCGGCCTGTGCCGCTGCGCCATAAGCAGGAAGAAAGAGGTGTTCGATTAGTTCGCCAGACATCGCTCCTCCGCCGCCATGGCCCATCACGATGGCCGGTGTGTCCCGCAATGGCAACGGGCAGACCCAACTCTCGAAGTTGAGATCGCCTGAGTCGCGCAGGTCGGTCATCTCACCGCGATGAGTTCGCGGCGGCGGTAGGAGTAGTACGCCGAGCAGGCTCCTTCGGCCGACACCATGGTCGCGCCCAGTGGCGTCCGCGGCGTGCATTCTTTACCGAAGGCAGCACATTGGTTCGGCGTGATCAGGCCCTGCAGGACTTCACCGGAACGGCACAGCGGAGATTCTTCTCGATGAACGTCTGTGACTCCAAAACGGTATTCGGCGTCATAGTCGCGATAGCGCCCCGACAGTTTCCAGCCACTCATCGCAATGGTGCCGATGCCCCGCCACGTCCGGTCGGTC
>JBBSRY010000408.1:0-3418 GCA_038242595.1 Mycobacteriales bacterium | reverse complement strand
GAGCTTTCCGCGGCTTTGATCAGCCGCGAAGGCAGGGTGGCGCTGCTTTCGGTGGCCGCCGATGGTGCAGTCCGCGGCGCGATCAATGTGCCGTACGGCAGTTCTTTTCCGGCTCCCGCGAACGGGGTCCTGGCCTGTGATGCAACTTCCAAGTGCATCCTGACGGCCTTCCAACCTGATGGCACCGCGATCATGTCGGCCTTCGAGTTGACCAGCACCGGTGCCTGGCGGGATATCTCCGGGGACGGTGCTTTTCCGTCGGCCACCTCCAAGGGCGGGGCGGTGCAGTTGGCTACCGGATTGGGCATTGCTGTGCAGGTCAACGATGGTACGACGGGCGCCTGGATGGTGCTTGGCTGGACCGGTGAGTTCTACACCACGGCGGGATGCGCCCCGGACGGTCCACTACCGACAGCAGCCGTTCTCGATCCGGCCAAGTGTCTGTCCTGATCGGCGAATCTGTTCAGCTGCCGACCAACTGACTCATATCGCCGGGGCTCGTATCGCCGGGACTCATGTCTCTGGACGAGAGTTGTCCGGTGTCAATGTCACCGGCAATCGCATGCAACGCCCGAATCGCCGGGGCGATATGCGGTTGGTTGGCCGTCCCCGCTCGGTATTGAACACCAATACGACGAACCGGAAGGATCCCGGTGGCCGGCCGGATCACGATTGGTTCGTGGCTGAACATGCCCTGCGCGAGGCGGGGGATCAATCCCACTCCGGCGCCGGCCGTGATGAGCGCCACCACTCCGGAATATTCATCGGCCTGATGGCGCACGATGGGTCGAAAACCTGCAGCGGCACATGCTGATTTGGTGATTTGCCAGCATTGGGAATCAGGCAGACTCATGATCCAGTCATCGCCACTCAGATCGGCCAAGGCGATCTGCGACCGAGAGGCGAGCGGGTGCCCGATCGGGACCGCAATGTCCAACACGTCGTCAAATAGATGTTCGACCTGCAGGCGAGGGTCTGCTGGGGCGTACAACCCGACCGTTGAATGGGCCGTGACGGCCAGGTCCACCGAGCGGGAGAGCAACGCGTCGACGGTTTGCTCCGGCTGTACCTCGCGGACTTGAACCCGCATTTTGCTGCGTTCGGCGAGATAGGTGAGGGTGGGCACCGCGATTCCGCGGATGGCCGACGGGAAACTTCCCAGTCGGACGGTACCGGCGTCGCCCCGGCGAAAAGCTGCCAGGTCCGCTTCGGCATGTTCCAGGTGAGTAAAAATCTCGTGCGCATGCCGGAGCAGCATTTGCGCGGCAGCGGTCAGGCGAACGCGGCGACCGTCCGGTTCCAACATCGCGGTTCCGGCTTCTCGAGATAGAGCCGCCATCTGTTGCGAAACGGCCGACGGCGTGAGGTACACCGCCTCCGCAGTGGCGGCGATAGTGCCGCAGCGGTCCAGTTCACGCAAGATCTCTAGGCGACGTACATCGATCATGAAGTTAGTCTTACGCATGCGCGGAAGAATAAACAGATGGATTATCGATTGATTACGAGTCATACTTGTTTTATGACATTCCTACTGGTTATTATCGCACTCGCCCTGACGGGCGCCGCCGCAGCAAAATTCGGAGCCGACACCCGGCAAGCGGGAGGCTGGACCCCACAACGTTCCGATCGCGCGCTCTGGGCCGGACACCGCGTGTGATCAGTCGCTGTTCCCGGTTCGCAAGACCCGCCAGTACCTGCGACACTTCGCCCTCCTGAACCCCCGCCCTTTCCGGCGGGGGTTCTTCTTTTTACCAAGCACCGGCACTCAGTAGTGTTGTCCCCGGCTCCCTCCGCTGCGAGGAGAGCGTTCTGTGGAAGAAAGAGGCAAGACGCTGTCAGCTGCATCGCAACCCATCGGAGCCGATAGGTCCGCCCAGTTCAGGTCGCTCTACCGGCACGGCTTTGCCCGGATAGCGGCCTGCACCATGCCGTCGGCGGTCGCGGACCCGTTGACGAATGTGGCCACCATCATTGGCATCGCCCGGGACTGCGATGCCGAAGGCGCCGCGCTTGCTCTGTTCCCGGAGTTGGCCGTTTCCGGTTATGCCATCGATGATCTGCTCGGCCAAAATGCGTTGCTGGCGGCAGTTGACGAGGCGATCGGTCAGCTGATCGAGGCCTCGCAGAACTTGCTGCCGGTTTTGATCGTCGGCGCCCCCGTCCGGCATCGTGATCGGTTGTTCAACGCCGCGCTGATCATCCACCGGGGTTCGCTGCTCGGGGTGGTGCCCAAGATCCACCTACCCAACTACCGCGAGTTCTACGAACGGCGCCAGTTCGCATCCGGTCACGGTGTTGTCGGCCAGCAGATCACCTTGGCCGGGGTGAGTGCACCGCTGGGAACCGATCTACTCTTCGAAGCCACCGATATCGCCGGGCTGACAATCGGGGTGGAAATCTGCGAGGACATGTTTGTGCCGACTCCGCCATCCAGCGGGCTCGCGCTGGCCGGCGCGACCGTGCTGGCCAATCTGTCTGGAAGCCCGATCACCATCGGCCGCTCCCAGACTCGACATCTGTTGTGCCGCACGCAGTCGATGCGTTGCCTGGCCGCGTATGTCTACGCCGCAGCCGGGCAGGGGGAGTCGACCACCGATCTGAGCTGGGACGGCCAGACCACCATCTACGAGAATGGGCTGCTGCTGGCCGATGGTGCTCGGTTCCCGGTGGGTGCGCAGATTTCGATGGCCGATGTTGATCTGGATCTGCTGTCTCAGGAGCGGACCAGGACCGGGACCTTCGAGGACAATCGGCGGGTGGTGGGCACCGCCGAAAGCTATCGCCGGATCAGCTTTACGGTGTCCCCCCCGATGACAAATCTGGGTTTGCGTCGGCCGTTGGAGCGTTTTCCATTTGTGCCGGCCGATCCGCAACGGCTCGCGCTGGACTGCTTCGAGGCGTACAACATTCAGGTGCACGGTCTGATACAGCGGCTCAAGGCCACCCGCACCGAGAAGGTGGTCATCGGCATTTCCGGTGGTCTGGACTCCACCCACGCTTTGATCGTGGCGGCTCGCGCGATGGACATCCTCGGGCTGCCACGGACCAACATCCTGGCTTTCACCCTGCCGGGGTTCGCCACCAGCAACGCCACCAAGGCCAATGCACACTCACTGATGAACTCGCTGGAGGTTACCGCCGACGAGATCGACATCCGGCCGGCGGCGCGGCAGCTCTTGGCCGACCTCAAGCATCCGTTCGCCGATGGCCAAGAGGTTTATGACGTCACCTTCGAGAATGTTCAGGCCGGTCTACGCACCGACTATTTGTTCCGGTTGGCCAACCAACACGGTGGCATGGTGCTGGGCACCGGCGACCTCTCCGAGGAAGCGCTGGGCTGGAGTACCTATGGGGTGGGCGACCACATGTCGCATTACAACGTCAATACCGGTGTGCCGAAAACCCTTATCCAGCATCT
>JBBSRY010000407.1:0-3421 GCA_038242595.1 Mycobacteriales bacterium | reverse complement strand
GCTTGGGTATGCGTTGGAGGCTGTGCGTAATCGCCTGGATGCGAAAAGGTTGGCATCGTCGGAGAAAAGGGGCATCGAGGAACTGACAGCGGCCAGCGGGCGAATTTACCAACCGGCCAAAAAGATCAGCGGATTGGTAGTGCGGGTGGGCACACTCCCCTTCCGTTACCTGCAGCGACTGCAGCCCAAGCGTGGTACTGGACTTGTCGCGGTGGCGAAAAAGCCGGCGACTTCTGTGCCGGCGTCCTGACGCACGACCTTCGTCCAGTTATTTCCGCAAAGACATTGACCTGCTTCGACGGCCCTGCGGGTACACAATCGAGGCGAGTAAAAGATCCACTGCCGTCGTCAGCACCCTGGAAAGTAACGCAACCAGAAGTGCTGGGCCAACCCCGATGATGGGACCCAAACCGGCCAGGACCACTGCTTCGCGGACACCCACCCCAGCAGGTGCGATCACAATAAGAATGCCCGCCCCACTCGCCAATGCAAATACACCGATCGCCAGCAACGGTGAGGGAAATACACCACCGACGGTGCCGGCGAGCAGCCAGAGGTGCAGGCCACTGCTGATCTGGCCGAAGCTTGATATTGCCAACGAAAATGCCAGATCTGCTCCACTGAGACGCTTCTCGGCGATGGGTCGCTTGGTGAGCTTGGATACTAATTTCAGGCAGAACTCAAGAACTGCTGGATGCATCAGGGCGACAAGCGGTAGCAGTCCGAACAGGACCCAGTAGTAGGAGCCCAAAACTTCTCGACCGGAGATAAGCAGGCACACCGAACCGAGCACCAAAGCAGAGACCACGGAGATCAAAATCGCGATCAAGCTGGCAGCGGCGCTGCGCGCTCTGCCTACCTTTTCCGAACGAGCCAACTCAGCTTGAGCCAGCAGAGTCCAAATTCCACCTGGGATGTATTTCCCGAGTTGACCGATCAAAAAAATCCGCGAGGCTTTGCGTAGCGGCAATTTACTGCCCAACCCAGCCAATATTCGCCACCACGGGGGGATGCCGGACAACGCGCCAACGGCTGCCAGCGCTAGGGAGCCGAGCAAAGCCCAGATGCTCAGGCGGCCAAAGCCCTCTTTCACCGCTTCCCAGTTGTTGGCCACGGCCCAGGCTGCCGCCGATATCACGACCAGGAAGAAAACTATTCTGATAGCGGTCTGTAGGGGATGATTGCCGGTATTGGACGGTGGGTTGGGAGTTGCGTCCTGCTCGATCATCGGAGTGTCCTGAGCCAAGCAGTGAATTGCACGGGCGCCCTATCAGGCACAGGTGGGTGCATCAAGGCCCAATTCATTGTTATCTGTCAGCACCTGGTATTGGTTCTGCGGCGGGTATTGCAGGTGTTTGACCCGTTCCAGGCTCTCTTCCAGAAGAATGCGATTGGTCCGTAACAGATCGGCGATCACCAACAGTGCGAAACAAAATAAGGATGCAACAAGCATGGACGAGCCGAAGATCAACGATTGGATGTGCCCGCCGTCCTCATTGCGAATCCAGAAGTAGAGGAACCGGATAAAAGGGATAGCCGCCAGCAGTCCGAACAATGTGCCAAGGGAAGCGAGAATGATGAACGGCCGGAACATGAGGTAACTGCGAATGATTGCGGCACCCGACTTGAACATGTGGTGCCAAATGTTCTTGAAAAGCCGAGATTCCCGGGTCTTCGGATTGGTATCGATGGTTACGCTCTCGATACGAAGTCGTCTATTACCGGCCTGAATGATGGTTTCCATGCAGTAGCTGAACTGAGTAATAATATTCAGTCGGAAAAGGGCTCCCCGGGAATAGGCGCGGAATCCACTGGCGGCGTCGGGCAGATTTGTCCGCGCTGCTCTATTGACCACTCGACTGCCGACGGCCTGCATCTTCTTCTTGAACGGCGAGAAGTGCGCGATCTCGGAGGTCTGGCGATCCCCGATGACAATGTCGGCTCGTCCCTGCAAAATCGGTTGGACCAGGTCGGCTATCCGTTCCTGCGGATACTGGTTGTCGCCGTCGGTATTGACGACGATGTCGGCGCCGTGGGCCATCGCATAATCGACGCCATCACGGAAAGAGCGAGCCAATCCCATATTTCTGGTGTGGTGCACGATGTGCGCAACGCCGTGTTCCCGCGCGATCTGCACGGTGCGATCTGTGGAACCATCATCGATCACCAACACCTCGATGCTGTCAATTCCCTCGATGTGCTTCGGAATCGAGGAGAGTACAGCCGGGAGGCTGCCCTCTTCGTTGAGGCAAGGAACTTGAACAAAGAGTTTCATCGAGTGGTGACAATCCTTCGGTTGTGGTGCTCGCCCTGAGCAGGCAAAATCACTTTACCTGCTATTCACCGGCAGATTAATTTCTCGTTCGCCCCACCGGCACTGCGCAGTGCTGCCAGGATGCCGTCATCCAGGTCTGACGGTAGGTCAGACAGCGGCCAGAACCGCAGATCACGTGACTCGGTGCTGATCACCGGTACGGCACCAGCCGGTGCCACCACCCGGTACCGCACATCAAAATGACGGGTCGGAACACCGAGGCTGCAGGTGATCGGATGCACATCCAGGTGGATCGGTACCGGGTCCAGGACCAACCCGTCGATACCGGACTCTTCGGTGGCCTCCCGCAGGGCCGCCCCGGCCATGGTGGTGTCCTCGGACTCGCAATGCCCGCCGAGCTGTAACCAACGACCCACCCTCGGGTGCAGGGTGAGCAGGGTCTGGGTCCGGTCGGCCGAGAGCACCACCGCACTGGCCGTCAGATGACCCGGCACACAGGCACGCTCGGTCGCATCGGTTCGCGCCGCCAAAAATCCCCAGAACGCGTGTCGCAGTGCGTCCTGGTCGTGGTTCGGCGGCGTCCAAATGCTCAACATCCGCACCGCGTCGGCATGCAATTGCGCATGCGACATCAGCGCGTCACCAACGCGTCCGGTACCGGCGGTCGCGGACTCAGCGCAAGCAGTGGGTAGCCAACGGCAATGGCGCCGAGCGGTATCCAATCCGGAGGGACCTCCAACGCCTGCCGAACCACATCAGGAACGAACAGGGTGGACGAGATCCAGGCCGAGCCAACCCCTTCGGCTGCGAGTGCGACGAGGAGAGCCTGGACTGCCGCGCCGCCGGCGACGGTGAACATCCGAACTTCGGCGTCGGTACGTCGCTGATCGGGATAGTCATGCCGGCCCTCGCCGGTGATGAACGGGATGATGATTTCCGGCGCGTTGTAGAGCACCTGACCGCGGGCGACTCGACGATCGATCCGGTCCGGATCCCAACCGTCACCGGTCAGGTCGGCCTTCCACGCCTGTTTCATCGCGGCCAGCAGGTGTTCCCGGCGCTGCTGAACGTGCACAAAGCGGACCGGTTTGGTGTGGTGCGGCGCCGGTGCGGTCAGCGCTACCCCAGCGGCGGCGGCCAGCACGG
>JBBSRY010000406.1:0-3429 GCA_038242595.1 Mycobacteriales bacterium | reverse complement strand
GCTTCAACCCGAGCGGGTTGGCGCCGGCGGCAACGTTGCGAAGACCTTCGCGGACCAGGGCCTGGGCCAGCACGGTCGCGGTGGTGGTGCCGTCACCGGCAACATCATCGGTCTTCTTGGCAACTTCCTTGACGAGCTCGGCACCGATCTTCTCGTACGGGTCCTCCAGCTCGATTTCCTTGGCGATCGACACACCATCATTGGTGATTGTCGGGGCGCCCCACTTCTTCTCCAGCACGACGTTGCGGCCGCGCGGCCCCAGTGTGACCTTGACGGCGTCGGCGAGAATGTTCATTCCCCGCTCGAGGCCGCGGCGCGCTTCCTCGTTGAAGGCAATCAGTTTTGCCATGAGGTTTAAGTCCTCCAAATTCGGTGGCCGCTCCGACAGATCTGCCGAAAGCGGAGTGACACCATATTTTCTGTTCTGCAACTACAGCCGAATAATGACGCCCGCGACGGACGGCCACTTCCACAGGCACGGACTCCAAACCGCCGGGCCGGGAAGAACCTCATCAAGTTCGACTAGCACTCACCGGTGGCGAGTGCCAGTTCTGATTCTGGCACTCTAGGCATGAGAGTGCAAGGCGATGCAGTTGAATTTTGCCGGTACGTCCGAGTGACGTCGAAAATACGGTGGGGCGCAGCGGTCAGCCCGCCAGTGCCAACCGTGTTTGCCGCACCAGGTCCGTCGGCCGGGGCGGGCGGTGTGCCGGCTCCTGTGACAATGCCCCGGCCAGGACCTGATCCAGCGCGGCGGGGAGCCCGGCGAGGTGGGACACCGACGGCACCCCAGATCCGAGATGGCCACGGATAACCGCCCGCAGATCGCCGATGTAAGGCGGCCGACCGGCCAGCACCGTAAACATCAGACAAGCCAAGGAGTAGACATCCGTGACTCGGGTAACCGGCTGTCCGCGTAGATGTTCAGGAGAGGCATAGGCCGGTGACCCGATGAAATCTCCCGCTTCGGACCGAACGGCTCGTCCCCGGTCATCCGCGGTGGCCAAACCGAAGTCGGATAGCAGGGCCGATCGCCGTGTCAGCAACACATTTGCCGGTTTGACGTCGAGGTGAATCAGCCCCGAGCGGTGGATGGCTTCCAAGGCTGCTGCCAATTGCTCAAACACCGTCATCGCCCTCGAAACAGCCATTGGACCATTCCGGTCAATGTCGGTGGCCAGATCGGTGCCGGTAACCAGCGGCATGGTCAGGAACAACACCTCCCGATATTCGCCCAATTCCAGGATCGGTACCAGATGCGGATGGTCCACCACAGTGGGCGGACCTGAGAACTGCGCTCGCAGGTGCGGATCGGAACTGGCCCCACGGTGCATCACCTTGCAGGCAACCACCGAACCGGTGTGATGGTTCAACGCCCGATAGACGGTGCTCATGCCGCCACTACCCAGGACTGCCCCGAGTTCCAGGTGGCCCAGCAGGGCGCCGCTCAGACCGACTGACACGAACGTCAGCCTAACTCCGAGGGCCATCCCGACCTCGGCATTTGACGTTTGTGCCGCGCGTACCCCACCCGTACTGGCAGACCTGCCGGCTCGGTCATAGAGTGACCGGTCATGAGCGCGACCGCCAACCCAGCCCAGCCCGATGTTGCCGAGCCGATCGAACTACGAATCCTGACCGGACCCAATCTCTACTTTCCTCGGCCGGCGGTCAAACTCACCCTCGACGCAACGGCGGCAATCGAGGCTGATTCGGAAATCATGCTGGGGTGGCAACGAGCGCTCGGGGTGCGGGGGCGCGCAGTCGGACTGCCCGGTTCTGAGGCCCGCCAACAGGTGGCCGCAGATCTGGCCGCCGCAGTCATTCGTAAGGTGGCCTCCAGCACCAGACGTCGATTGGCCGCGGTTGCCCGCCCGGGCGATGACAACACCGTCATTGCCGCGTTCCCGTTCCGTCATCGTGATCTGGCCGAAGCCTTCGGAAATGCTGCTGCCCAGGTGTTTTGGGCCGTGACCTCCGGTACCCACACCCCCTCACAGGCGCTGGCACAGGCAGCCGAGCAACTACGCGGTCTGAATCCGGGACCATTACTGCCGGTACTTCGTCCGCACATCCCGGTCATCGCAGTCACCGGGACCAACGGCAAAACCACCACTACCAGGCTGATTTCACACCTGATCGCCGCCGACGGCCGGATTCCGGGCTGGTCATCGACCGACGGCATCGTGATCAATGGCGAAATCGTGGAGACCGGGGACTGGTCCGGTCCCGGCGGCGCGGCACGGGTGTTGAAAGATCGATCGGTCCAGGTGGCAGTGACCGAAACCGCCCGTGGTGGCATCCTTTTACGCGGTATCGGCATTCCCTACAACGATGTTTCGGTGGTGACCAATATCAGCGCCGACCATCTGGGCACCCTCGGGGTACACACCGTCGAGCAACTGGCTGAGGTCAAGTCGGTGGTCACGCGGATCACCAAACCCGTCGCCTGGGCCGTGTTGAATGCCGATGACGAGCTGGTCTACGACATGCGCAAGGTGACCAGGGCCCGACCGTGGTTCTACTCGGTGGACCCGGACAACCCACATCTGCAGGAAGCACTGGACGCCAGTGGCCGCGGTATCACCGTGGTGGACGGCAATGTGGTCGTCCTGGAACGCGGACTCGACCCGCTGGTGGTGATCTGCATTGATCAGGTGCCGCTGACCCTCGGTGGCGCATCTCGGGTGAATCTGTCGAATGTGCTGGCCGCCACCGCAGGAGCGTTGGCGCTGGACTGCGACCTGCGCAATGTCCGGGCCGGTCTGGCCAGTTTCGCCGGTGACGCCGAACATAACGCCGGCCGGCTCAACACCTATCTGGTTCCCACCGCTGCCGATCGCGCGTCAAACATTGCGGTCATTCTGGATCTGGCCCACAACGAAGCCTCCGTCACCTCACTGATGGAGGTGGCGCAGGCGTTCCGTCTCCCCGGCGGCGAGGTAGTGGCTGTGGTCTCCACTGCGGGGGATCGACCCGATGAAGCCATTCACGCCATGGGACGGATCGCGGCGACGGCGGCAGACCGGGTATTGATTGCCGAGAAGGCGAAATACCTGCGCGGTCGAGTGCTCGGTGAGATGTCCGGCCTGTGGCGCAGTGGCGCCACCGAAACCGGACTCACCGAGGTACCCACCTACGAGGATGAGCTGTCATCACTGCAAGCACTGTTGGAGGGTCAGGCCGTCGGCGGCGAGTTACCCGCCGGCTCGGTGATCGCGATCTGCACCTTGGAACAGCGGTTGGAGATGGTCGCCGAGATCGGAGCCAGAGGTGGCCATGAGATGACTCCGCCAGAAATCACCGACCGGGTGGGGTCGGCCCGCGGCTGACCCGAGTTGCACCGGTAGTTTGAGCATCATGAGCACACTTGATGACTGGCTGGTCGATGCCGCCACCGCACTGGATCTGCCCATCGATTCCATTCCG
>JBBSRY010000405.1:0-3448 GCA_038242595.1 Mycobacteriales bacterium | reverse complement strand
TCCGGCAATGTCACCGTGTCCATCGTCGGTGACCAGGCCACGGTGACCGAAGAGGTAAAAGGTCTGGCGAGCACGTTGCCAACTGACCTCGAGACATTGGCTGCACTGGGTATCCCGGAAGCTTTCGCCGGCGCTCCGTTCCCGCATGTGCAGCACATCCATATCAGCGGCAACAATGCCTGCCCGACCGCTGCGGATGACACCAACGGCGACGGTGTGATCAGCACCGCCGAAGGTAAGCCTGCTTACGGCGGCATCGGAACAACGCTGTCGGTGTCCGGTGCCACTGATGCGTCCACGGCCACAGATGTGACGTTGGCTCCCGGTGGGGGAAGTTACACCTACAGCCGCACGTTCACCATCAATGCGGAGACCCTGGCGGCAATCCAGGCCAATACATCAGTGATCGTTGTGCACGGTTTGGATCCGGCTACCGCTCCGGCGGCTTCGTTGACCACACCTAACTCGTTGGGTGTGACACTGCCCGGGCAGGACAAGGAGGTCGCGATGATCGCGACCGCGCCGGCTCTCTGCGGTGTGCTTGCAGCTTCACAGATGGCAGTTGTTCCGGTTGGTTCTGTGGACACCGGGGGCGGCAGCATGGCTGCCACCGATAATGGATGGCTCTTCGGGCTGGGTGCAATCGTGCTCGCAGCTGCAGGTGCGGTCTTCATCACTCGGAAGCGTTTGGGACAGCAGAACTGATGCCCTGCTGCGTCAGTCGCTAGAATAACCCAAGCGCGCCATCCTTGTCGTCTCAGCTCCAGCGGAGATTGAGCACGACGAGCATGGCGCTCTTGTCATCTCCGGTGATCGCGGTCCGATCCACTAACTGAGAAGTGATACTTGTTTCGGCTGATGCCGGACCTCAACCCCTACGCCGACGAGTCGGGTGCGGGGCTCTGCTCGATGTTTTGGGTGTCGGTGGCCCTGGGTGCGGTCGGCCTTTCCGAATCTGATCGGGACCGTGAACGGACGATGTTGACCAGGACGTAGAGCAGGACGGCGACCAAGATCGAGTCGATCCAGGAGATGCCGGCGGGGTCGTAGGAGGCTCAGATAGCGCCGTGCGCGACATCAACGAACTGTCGGGCAACTGCGGCGACCGCAGCGACGATGGGGGTTTTGATATCCGCAGGGGGGCGCATTGGCACGAGGCCCCGGCGGATGTCCTCCTGTAGACCAATGGCGTGCACGGTCGACCTGGCCGCTTCGAACTGCCGCTGCGGAGTCGTCGACGCTGACCGCCCAGCGATCCCGCATGTGGATGCAACCGTCGCCGACGTGCCGGTATGCCAGGCCGTCCAGGTTGCATCGATCAAACGGGGACTGAAATTCGCGCAGGGACTTCTCGAGGTTCGCCGGCGGAACGGCTGCGTCCTCCCATCCCGGCCAGGTGGCGCGCCCGTACCAGTCAGCGTCCAAGAATGAGTGGTTGCGGCGGATCAGGTGAAGGCGACGCCCTGCGCGAGCGGAAGTTCGGTGGAGTAGTTCACGGTGTTGGTGGCTCGACGCATATATCCCCGCCACGCGTCGGATCCGGATTCCCGGCCGCCACCGGTGGTCTTCTCGCCCCCGAAGGCGCCGCCGATCTCAGCGCCGGAGGTGCCGATATTCACGTTGACGATGCCGCAGTCCGATCCGTCCGAGGCGATGAACTGCTCGGATTCCCGCTGGTTGGTGGTGAAGATTGCCGATGACAGTCCTTGCGGGACAGAGTTGTGCAGCGCGATGGCCTCGTCGAAGTCGCGGTAGGTCAGGACGTAGAGGATCGGGGCAAATGTCTCGCGCTTGACGATGTCGGTTTGCGACGGCATCCGAACAACGGCCGGACGTACGTAATGGCCGCCGGCGGCCGAGGTCTGGACCCTTTCACCACCCACGACGACCTCGCCGCCGTCGGCGGTCGCTGTCTGCAGGGCAGATTGCATGGCGTCATAGGAGTTCTGGTCGATCAACGGTCCGACCAGGGTGCGGTCGCTGAACGGATCACCCACGGACAGCGACCGGTAGACCCCGGCTACCCGGTCGATGAGTTCATCGGCCACAGATTCGTGCACGATCAACCGCCGTAGCGAGGTGCACCGCTGACCGGCGGTACCGGCCGCCGAGAACACGATGCCGCGGACCGCGAGATCCAGATCGGCGGAAGGTGTGACCACGGCAGCGTTGTTGCCGCCCAGTTCCAGGATTGTGCGACCGAACCGCGCCGCAACCCGGGGAGCGATCTGGGCTCCCATCCGTTCGGATCCGGTCGCGCTGATCAGCGGGACCAACGGACTGTCGACCCACGGCGCCGCCCCGACGCCGTCGGTGAGGATAAGACCGCAGAGATTTTCGGGCGCATCGAGCTCGCGTCCGGCCCTGACTGCAAGTGCGTTCACCGCGACTGCGACCAGCGTGGTCTTCTCTGAGGGCTTCCACACAACGGAGTCTCCGCAGATCAGCGCAAGTGCAGCATTCCAGGACCAGACAGCGGCCGGGAAGTTGAAGGCGGAGATTACCCCGACCACCCCCAGCGGGTGCCAGGTTTCCATCAGCCGGTGACCTGGTCGCTCCGAAGGCATAGTGCGGCCTTCCAGCTGCCGGGATAGCCCGACCGCGAAGTCGCAGATATCGATCATCTCCTGGACCTCACCGAGAGCTTCGGATCGAATCTTGCCCACCTCGACACTGATCAGGTCGGCGATATCGCCCTTGTGCTGGGTCAGCAATTCTCCCAGTCGCTTGACCAGCGCGCCGCGGATCGGGGCCGGCACTGTCCGCCATTTCAGGAATGCGGTGTGCGCGGCATCGATTGCCGCCGGCACCTGCGCCGCGGAGACCGCCGGTACCTCGAAGAGGTTCTCACCGGTGAGTGGGCTGACGGCGGTGATGCGGTGGGTTCCTGGCAGCGCATCGACATCGGCCCCGCACTTGGCGAGAGCGGCTTTGGCGATATCGATCAGGGCAGCGGTGGTGGGAACATCTGGGACGGTTTCGGTTGTGGTGCTCATATCAGATCAGCTCCTGGCATTTCAGTTCAGTGAAGTTCAGTTGGAGTTCAATTTGTTGAAGGCAGCGGGTCGGTAACGGTGACATCGGAGTGCGTGCTGGGAAGTCCGAGTTGGGTCAACGCGGTGTTGACGCTGGCTTGGTGCTGGGCTTGATAAAGGTCGTACGGATCGTTGAGCGCGGTCCCGAGTACACCCTCCATCCAGCTTGCGTCCAATTCCGCACCTCCGACTGTGGTGTCTTTGGAACCGGCGTCAGAGAGATTGGATTGGAAGATACCCGCTGCTGAACGCGGTAGAAAATCTTCGTACACAACGGGTTCGGCGCGAAGCCAACCCGCCTTGATCAAATCGGCGACGGATCCCTCGGGAGCTGCGCCATCGCGCTGCCTGTCGGTGGCGGCGGTGACCGTGCAAACACCTAGGCCCCGGCTGAACAATTCCTCCTCTGATGC
>JBBSRY010000404.1:0-3451 GCA_038242595.1 Mycobacteriales bacterium | reverse complement strand
GAGCACCTGGCCGGGTTTTTCCTTATCGACGTGCAGAACCCGGATCGCGCCCAGGAGATTGCCTCGCAGTTCGCCGGCCCGGGCGAGACGATCGAGTTACGACCGATGATGTGACCCGACGGCGACGAGCAGTGACCTCATCACCTTGGCCGCGCAGGCCGAAGCTCAACGGTGGGAGGAGACCGACTGGCCCCAGATCCTGGTGCGCTACCGGATGCTGAGCGCGTTCCCGCCTGTCCATGCACACCTGTTAACCATGAACAGCGAGCATAAGGACGCCGCCCGCTTCTTCACCACAGCCGACGCACTGGCGACGAGCGCTCCCGAACAGCGATACCTGCTACGCATGATCGGCCAGCAGGGCCGGAACTGAGCCGCCCCAGATCTTTGAACTACATCTCGCGTTCACCGGAGCTCGTGATCTATTGGCCGCGGTCACGGCATCGCCGTGGTGCTCGCGACGTCGGCCCCGGAGAAGGAGCTGAAGTTGCTCCGTGACGCACTCGACGCCGAGGACCACCTGACCGCAGTGACCTCGGCCGAGGACGCCGACACTGCCAAACCGGCCCCGGATATTCTGCAGGTGGCCCTGACCAAGATCGACGTCGCTGCTGATCGCGCTGTGATGGTCGGCGGCACCGTGTGGGACGGGCAGGCGTGTGCGGCCGCCGGGGTCCGCTTCGTCGGTTGCTCAGCGGTGGCATCTCTGGCGCTGAGCTACGCGCTGTCGGTGCGATCGCCGTATATGACAATCCCGCCGACCTGTTGGCCCACCTCGACGACAGCCCGCTCGCTGCACTGTGGGCCTGACCCACGCGAGCTGACATAGCCTGGGTCTGGCACCGGCGTCCGCACGCGCAGAGTTGGTCGCCCCACTAGGGCGGCAGGCAAATGGGTAATCTTATTGAAAAGCCGGACCCTCTTTTCGAGATGTGCATCTCGACAACACCGCGGTGGGCCGGGGATCCCGTAGTAGCCGAGGAGACCAAATGATGGGCCGAGTGCAAGGCAAGATTGTCGTTATTACCGGAGGCGCCAGCGGTATCGGAAAGGCCGCGGCCATGCTGCTGGCTGCGCAGGGGGCATCAGTAGTGATCGGTGATCTCAAAGCAGAACAGGCCGAAGCGGCGGCTGCTGAGATCGTCTCCGATGGCGGTACCGCGATCGGTCTGGCCGTGGACGCCATGGATGAGGAGTCCATCAACGCGCTGGTCGAGGCAGCTGTGGAAAATTACGGCGCCCTGCACGTCATGTGCAACCACGTGGGCGGCAGCAACCCCCGCAAGGATTTGGACCTCCTTCGTCTGGATATGGCGGAATTCGATCGCACGATGCTGCTCAACGTGCGCAGCACGCTCGTCGGTTCGCGTGCGGCGTTGCCCCACATCATTGCGGCCGGCGGAGGTTCGATCATCAATACCGCGTCGGTGGGCGGGCTTTCGGGGGATTTCTTGCAGATCGCCTACGGGACGGCCAAGGCGGCGGTCATCAGGATGAGCGAGTACATCGCCACTCAATATGGTGCGCAGCGCGTGCGTTGCAACTCCATTGCGCCCGGCGCGGTCATGACGCCGGCGCTGCGCGACAACCTATCCGCCGAGGCCATCGAATCCATCCGCGGTCACAATGCGCTGCCCTTCATCGGGGAAGCCGACGATATCGCCAATGCGATGTTATTTCTCGCCTCCGATGAATCCCGTTATATCACCGGCCAGTGTCTGGTGGTCGACGGCGGAATGACAAGCCACAGCTCTATCGCCGAGGACCGCCGCTCGATGTTGCCCCACACCGAGGGGTAGGCGAGTCAGAGGTCAGGCCGCAGTAACCGGACCGGAGAGATCAAGGGGGGCAGGCCTCGTCGTGGCAGGTGTGGCAGTGGGACCCGCCTCGAGGTGTAGGCGAATTTTGATAAGACTGTCGCGGACTCGGGTTTTGACCGTCGGTAGGGGTATCCCCAGCAGCTCGCTGATCGCTCGATAGGAGTGATCGTGGTAAAAGGCGAGCCGGATGACTTGCTGTTGAAGCGGAGTCAGGCGGCGAATGACCTGGTCGACTTCAGACTTGTTGGCAGTCTGGTTCAATTCGTGGTGAACCTGATCCTGAACGTTGTCATGGTCGCGTTCGTAATCGGCCGTGGCATGGAGGTGGTCGCGTTCTCGAGATCTTTGACAGTGCCGGACTCTGTCGATGGCTTCGCGGTGGGTGAGGGTCATGATCCAGCTGGTTGCCGATCCGCGGGTGCGGTCGAAGTTCGCGGCCCCGGACCAGATCTCGATAAATACTTCTTGGGCCACCTCCTCGGCTTGTGCGGGGTCTCGCAGTACTCGATGAGCCAATCTGAAAACGCGAGAAGCGAACATCTCGTAGAGCTGGGCGAAACTGATCGCGTCTTTATTGGCGACAAATTCCAGCAGGCTTTCGGCCGATACCTGGATTTGCAGAGTTGTTAAAGCCTGGGGTGTTCCTGCCGTAGGGGGAAAAGCTGTCATTGACGACCGATCAGTCCTTGGTGCCCGGTTGTTGTCGGGTGATTCGAGTCTGAGACCGTATTGGATTGACTTATTGACAAATATGACCGAGGCAACAGCCTGAAAGGACGCATCTTCTCGGGTTTGGCCCGCTGGATCCGTTCGGGGCCGGGGGGTGAAACGACAGCGTCACCAGCCGTAGCCGGCCCACAGATCTTGGGAGTTGTATAGTTTGTCCGGCGAATCGAGGATCATCGTCGTTGCTACCTTCGAGCTACCCTCACCGTAGGAACGGAACCTGTTCGCGTTCTAGCCAGAAGTACAGCCAAATCTGTGACTCCCGGTCCTCTTTCCGGTTCATGATGCCCAAGACCGTCCTGTCATCCACTTGCTTGAAATGATCGAGAACGGGCTGGCTGCCGTAGATCAAGCTAGCGGTGACCTCCTGCCGAAACTCCACCATCCACAGGCTTCCGACCTCCTCGGTGGTAAATAGCTGACCGTCATCATCGACGCAGACGTCTGGAAGTGCTAAATCAGCAGAGATGAATTGCTTTCCATGCCAACGGGGTGGGTTTGCGCGCAGGTTATTCGGATGCCCGGTATCAAAAAGCTTGCCTGTCCAGGTTCCTATCAACTCGGCAGTTCTCATTGTGGGCAACGCTGCCCACAGCTCGGCCAGGTCAGACTGCGGTATCACATCCTGCCGTTGACGAAGTTCGGTAAACAGTTGGATCGGCGGCTGTCTCATTGATTCCTCTCGATGGTTTCGAATATGGTGGCGATGCAACAACTTGACGGGAGATTGCGTGCACCCGTGAGCCAACCTGGTGGTCTGGCCGAAGCTGACTGACTTGACCCAGAAATGATCAGAGTGTGCTCTTAGCGCCCATGTGTACGCTGTGTGAACGCTACTCGCAATTCGTGCCCGCCGCGGGTGACGTAGGAAAGTAGCTTCTGGACTGCCAGTTCTCGACATTTTC
>JBBSRY010000403.1:0-3453 GCA_038242595.1 Mycobacteriales bacterium | reverse complement strand
TGGCGTGCTGCGCTCCAGAACTATCTGGGTGCTCAGCATCCGCCGGTGACGCCGGCACACACCCCGTTGGCTTTGCCGTTCGAACTGCGCGAAATCGTACCGCGCACCGCGCAACGTTGGAATGGGCCGCCCACCCGGGCGGTCAAGGCCGGAACCCGTTTCAGTGGCAGTGATTTCAGGCTGGGGGTACGGCCGGTGCTGCGCACCACCCGCGGGTGGGCACGCGGCAGCCTTACCTGGTCGAACATTCCGCACATGGCCAATCGACTGAGCCTGGACCTGGGTCAGCACCGCTGGTTCTGCCAGTTTGTGGCCATTCACCGGGCGGGCGCATCGATCGATCCGGGCAACGACCCGGATTGGGTGTTGCTCGATGATTTTGTCAATCCCGTTCTGTGGCAGCTGCTCGAACAGGCAGGCTTGCTCGGTATCGCATTCGTCGTGCCCGGGACCGGCGCGCAGATACGGATTGCCACCGGCTCAGTGCTGACAATGGATCTCGGTCAAACAGAGACAGGGATCACCCTCACCCCCAGGCTGATCGTGGGCGGCGCGCCGTCCGACCTGTCTACAGCGCGAGCGATCGACCGCCACGGCGTGTACACATTCGAGCTCGACAGTCCGATGAATCTGGTGCTGGCGCCCAGCGAGAATCTTTTCAGCACCGAAGAACTGGCGCTCCTGGCTGGCGGCGGCCGCCAGCCATTGACGATCCCCAGGGAGGCAGGACCGGAGTTCTTGCAAAGCTACCTACCAAAGCTGCGCGAGCAGCTGATGGTGGCAAGCGCAGACGGATCAATGATGCTCCCACCACCACCGCTGCCGGTGTTGGTGCTCACCGCCGCCTTCGGTACCCGGCACAGCCTTGAGCTTGTCTGGCATTGGGAACATCGACGGCGCTCGGCGCCACCGCCGGATCTGGGAGTCGTTCTGCCACTGGGCATTTTGCCATCGGAGTGGTTACCGGCCGAGGCCGCCGACAACGGGGCGGCGCCCACCCCACTGCCGGCCTCGCTTCGCGGTATCGATGCTGCCGAATTCGCCGCCAAAAAACTACCCCGACTGCGCATGCTCGCCGGTGTGCGGGTGGAAACCGTTGGTAGCGAACCGGACTATCAGGAGTTGACCGGGACGCCGCTGCTGAGTGTTACCACCATTGCGACTGCGAAGGATGACTGGTTCAATCTGGGCGTTGTGGTCACGGTGGACGGACGGACCATCCCATTCACCCCACTGTTCAGAGCCCTGGCGCGCGGCCGCCGCAAGTTGCTGCTGGTCGATGGCAGCTACCTGTCGTTGGCGCACCCGGCGTTTGCGCCCTTGGCGGCTCTGATCAATGAGGCCAAGGATCTGGACGAATGGGAGACCGGACCGCTGATCAGCCGGTATCAAATCAGCCTGTGGTCCGATTTCGAAGATCTGGCCGATGTCTCCGTGCCGGCCCTGCAGTGGCGAGCGTTGTTGACAGACGTCAGGGCAGACGCCCCGCACCGGATCGCGCCGCCGCGGGGGCTGGTGGCCCAGCTTCGGCCGTACCAGCAGGACGGTCTGGACTGGCTCGCCTTTTTGTGGCGGCATCAGCTCGGTGGCCTCTTGGCCGACGATATGGGATTGGGAAAGACGTTGCAGTGTCTGGCGTTGGTGCAATATACGCGGGAGGCCAGCGTCGACTCGGCAGGCGCCTCGCAGCTGCCGTTCCTGGTGGTGGCCCCCACCTCCGTGATACCGAACTGGGTGGCCGAGGCCGCCCACTTCACCCCGGATCTGCGGGTGCGCGGGGTCACCAGTACCGAAGCGAACAGTGAACGGCCCATTTCCGATCTGGCGGCCGGCGCCGACATCATCGTCACCAGTTACACATTGCTGCGACTGGACTTCCAGGCCTATCAAGGTGTGAGGTGGGCCGGGCTGATTCTGGATGAAGCGCAGTTTGTCAAGAATCCGGCGTCCAAGGTGCACGAATGCGCGCTGGAGTTGTCGGTACGGTTCAAACTTGCGGTCACCGGTACGCCGATGGAGAATTCACTGGCTGAATTACATTCCCTTTTTGCGATTGTGGCTCCCGGGTTGTTTGCCTCGGCCCGTCGGTTTGCCGAGAAATACGCCAGGCCCATCGAAAATCGACCGGTCGGCATTTCCAGCGGACACGGATCCGGCGAAAGCCCGGCGGTGATCGCGCAGGTGCGGGCTGATCGGCTGGCCACCCTAAGACGCCGGATCCGCCCCTTTATGTTGCGCCGCAACAAGGATATGGTCGCTGCCGACCTGCCGGCCAAACAGGAGCAAACCTTGACGGTCGAACTGGCAGATGAGCATCGCGATCTTTATGATCTGTTCCTGCAACGCGAACGACAAAAACTGCTTGGCCTGTTGGAAGACCTGGACAGAAACCGATTCACCGTCTTCCGCTCACTGACGCTTTTGCGTCTACTGGCGCTGGATGCGTCCCTGCTGGACGCCAAGTACTCAAGCATTCCCTCGAGCAAACTGGATGCCCTCTTCGAGCAACTGGAGGAGGTTCTCGCCGAGGGGCATCGGGCGCTCATCTTCAGTCAGTTCACCTCCTATCTGCACAAGGCCGCAGCCCGGCTGGCCAAAGCCGGAATCGAGTACTCCTATCTCGACGGCAGCACCCGAAAGCGGGGTGCGGTGATCGAGGAATTCAAGAATGGTTGTGCACCAGTGTTTCTCATCAGCCTCAAGGCGGGCGGTTTCGGCATCAATTTGACCGAGGCGGATTACGTCTTCATCTTGGACCCGTGGTGGAACCCGGCGACTGAGAACCAAGCGGTGGACCGGACCCATCGGATCGGGCAGCACAAGAATGTGATGGTGTACCGGCTGATCGCCGCCGACACCATCGAGGAGAAGGTGATGAAGTTGAAGGAGCGCAAAGCAGCGTTGTTCGATGTTGTCATCGAGGATGAGGATCTGTTCAGTGCCGCCCTCACCGCCGATGATATCCGGGATCTGCTGGGGTAATGCGACTGCCTACCGGCAGCGGGCCTCGGTGAGTTCCGCCGTGACGGTTTCGACGTCGGGACCGACATAGCCCACCACCACCAGAGCAGTCTCACCGGCGGCAATCGCCGTGTTGTTGCTTGTTTCAGTGCTGCCGGATTTGTCGGTGCCGTTGGCGAATATGGTCAGGAGAACGTACGGCCCGGTGGGGCAGCCGTCCTTCGAGTAGATCTGAACACCCCAGCAGGAATCGTCGGCGGGATCGCATTCGTAGCTCTCATCCGCCGCCCAGTTCGCCGCAATGCCGTCGCCGTAATCGCTGAAATCAGCCGGCGCCCCGGCCGGCGCATCCGCCTGCGCAGCGTCACCGGTCACGGTGACCGTACTGGTGGCGGTTTTCGTAGAGGTGGCGGTGGAGGTGATCGTGCTGGTGGCGGTCGTCGTCGCTACTGAACTCACCGTCGTCGTCACGGTGATGGCAATGCCGGTGAG
>JBBSRY010000402.1:0-3456 GCA_038242595.1 Mycobacteriales bacterium | reverse complement strand
GCTGCAACCGTTGTCGCGCGCTGCAACCGTTGTCGCGCGCTGCAACCGTTGTCGCGCGCTGCAACCGTTGTCGCGCGCTGGAACCTATGTCGCACACTGAAGCCCCGCCCACGGAATACCCCGCCGCCCGCCGCCCACACCCGATGGCCGCTACCCGCCGGTAATGCCAGCCCACAGATCGACGAAATGTCCAAAACCACACAGAACGGGCGGTAAATGTGAGGTATTCGGACCGCCATCACCGCCCAAAACCCGACCGCCATGCCTGTAATCTCACAAATCAGCACCGGAAACGGGCAGATTTCGGTCACTTTGTCTAGGGCAGACGACTCGACACCGCTTGGTGGATGGGGTTAATTCTCTAGAGACTCGAAAACCTGTGGCAGATACCACAAACGGTCACAAACGGATAACAGAGTCAACATTGGAACACCGGCACAGCGGCCGGAGCACAGACCACAAGGAGGTGGGACATGGCCAGCAAAGCGGCAGAAGATCGTCGGCGGCACATTCTCACCCAGGTGCGAACATCGGGCCACGTAGAGGTGACCGATGTTGCAGAGAACCTCGACGTTGCCGCCGAGACCATCCGACGGGATCTGAAAGTCCTCGAGGAGCATGGTTTGGTCCGCCGTACCCATGGTGGGGCCTACCCGGTCGACGGCGCCGGCTTCGAGACCACCCTGGCCTACCGGGCCGAATCCGGGGTTGCCGAAAAGCGACGGATCGCGGCAGCGGCAGTCACCCAAATCGGGGATGCCGAAACCATCTATCTGGACGAGGGCTTCACTCCGAAACTCGTTGCTGACGCGATGGTCGACATCGATCGGCCGATCACCGTGGTCACCGGCTCACTGCCGGCAGCCACCGTCCTGGCCCCGTCAGCCAATGTCAGCGTCATCCTTCTCGGTGGCCGGGTTCGCGGCAAAACCCTTGGTGTTGTTGATCATTGGGCCTCGACCATGCTCGGCGAGCTCTCCATTGACCTGGCAATCCTTGGCGCCAACGGCATCTCCAGGGAACGCGGTCTGACGGTACCGGACGGCGCCGTCGGCTCGGTCAAGAAAACTGCCATCCGGGTTTCCCGGCGACGTCTGTTCGTCGGGGCCCACTTCAAATTCGGTGTCACCAGCTTCTTCCGCTTCGCCGAGATTGCCGATTTCGAAACCCTTGTCACCGACACCTCCTTATCGGCCAGCTCTGCTGCTCGATATACCTCTCTCGGCCCGCAGGTACTGCGGGTCTGAGCGCCAACTCTCCAGTGAGCCGAGAACCAGCCCCCATCCAGACCACATTGAATCGGCACGAGCACCCGCCCGGGCCGTAAACCCTGCACCGGCCACCAGGCCATCAGTAGGAAACGAAAGGAACCCAACAAATGCGTTGGAAAAACAAAGCGGTAGCCGCCGCCGGTGTGGCAGTTCTGCTCACCGTCGCCGCTTGCGGTGGCAGTAGTGACGACAGCGCTGATGATTCGAGCTCGCCGGTTGCCGCAGCCACCGGTAGCGCGGGATTCTCCGTTGCCCCCACCTCAGCAGCAGACACCGGTGACGCCACCGGCGACGCATCCGGTGACGCCTCCGCCCCGGCCGCCTCCGGTGAAAGCGTTCTCAAGAAGGACCCGGCGACCGACGGCTCCACCATCAATGTGCTGATGGTTGCCAACCCGCAAATGACCGACCTGCAGTCGCTGACCGCGGACAACTTCACCGCGGCCACCGGCATCACGGTCAACTACACCGTTCTCCCCGAGAACGAAATGCGTGACAAGGCTTCGATCGAGTTCAAGAACCAGGCCGGCCAGTACGACGTCGCCACCCTGTCCAACTTCGAAATCCCGATCTGGTCGCAGAACGGCTGGTTGGCCGATCTGACCGATTACTCAGCGAATGACGCCGCGTTCGACCAAGCCGATATTTTCCCAGCCATGACCGCATCGCTGACCAACACCGAAGACGGCAAGCTTTACGGCGAACCGTTCTACGGCGAGTCGTCCTTCCTGATGTACCGCAAGGATGTTCTGGAGAAGGCCGGCGTCACCATCAAGGACAACCCGACCTGGGACGAAGTAGCCGACGCTGCCGCCAAGGTTGACGGCGCAGAAGAAGGAATGAAGGGTATTTGCCTGCGTGGACTCCCGGGCTGGGGCCAGCTCGGCGCCCCGCTGACAACCGTGGTCAACACCTTCGGTGGCACCTGGTTCGACGCTGACTGGAATGCCAAGCTCGACGACCAGGCCTTCATCGACGCCACCAACTTCTACATCAATCTGGTGAAGGAACACGGTGAGGTCGCCCCGTCGCAGGCCGGATTCACCGAGTGCCTGAACAACATGCTGCAGTCCAAGGTCGCCATGTGGTACGACGCCACTTCCGCTGCCGGCTCTTTGGAAGCAGATGACTCGCCCGTCAAGGGCAAGATCGGCTATGCGCAGGCTCCGGTGAAGGTCACCAAGTCCTCCGGTTGGCTCTACACCTGGGCGTGGGGCATCGAAGCTGCTTCCAAGAATCAGGATGCCGCATGGCAGTTCGTGTCCTGGGCCTCCTCGTCGGAGTACGAGAAGCTCGTCGGCACCGAACTGGGCTGGGCCAAGGCTCCGTCCGGCAAGCGCGCCTCGCTGTACAGCAACCCTGACTACACCGCCGCCGCCGGCGCGTTCAGCGCCGCAACCCTGACCGCTCTGCAGAGCGCCGATCCGGCCAACCCGGGCACCCAGCCCCGCCCGACCATCGGTATCCAGTTCGTCGACATCCCCGAATTCACCAGCCGCGGTGATGCGGTCAGCGCCCAGCTCTCGCAGGTTCTTGCGGGTAACGGCACCGTCGAAGACGCACTGGCCAAGGCTCAGGTCGAAGCCCAGGCAGTGGGCGACGAATACAAGTAGTCGCTCCAGGGGGTCCGGCCGAACCGGCCGGGCCCCACCCCTGGTAAGTAATGGATCGCATGTGAAGTACCAGAACTGACCGCGGGGCGCCTCGCGCGAGATGCACGCAGCGCCCCGCTTTCTCCTTCGGCGGAAGTAAGCATGGCTCCCGTTGCCTCGCAAGCGATATGCCGGCCGATCAAGCTCAAGAGCCGTATCAGCGAAAGAATGGTTCGCATATGACCACCCTGAAAGAAGATTCCCCAGTGGAGTCGGGGACGTCGGCCGCTGTTACGGCCGAAGTCAACAAAAAAGAAAAGCGTGATGCGTGGCTACGGCGGGCACCGCTGCTCCCCGGCCTCATCTTCACCATCATCGTCACGCAGTTGCCCTTCCTGGTCACCATCGTCTTTTCCTTCCGCAAGTGGGACGCCGACAAACCCCGGGTCAGTGCATGGACGCTGGACAACTACGCCAAGATCTTCAAGAACAGAGAAATCGTCAGCGCCATTTGGAACACCATGGTCCTGACCGCTTCTGTCGTGTTGGTCTCGCTGCTGCTCGGTCTGGGTATCGCCCTCCTGCTGAACCGC
>JBBSRY010000401.1:0-3467 GCA_038242595.1 Mycobacteriales bacterium | reverse complement strand
GTGCCGCCTCGCTTACTCGAAGCCCCGGACACCTCAGTGTCCTTGTTCGCAGGTGCAGGTGCTGCCGGCAGTGAGGTTCTGTAGACACCTTTTCTTTTCCAGGTTGAACTCTGCGGCGGCGCGGAACCTGCTCATGCTGCGCGACCGGCCCAGGTCTGGTTGGTGTTCTGCCCGCCCCATTCCTTTTCCACACTGGTCAACACGATATCGACGGGGATCCCTGGATCCTCGGAGGAGGTTTTCAGGAGGAACAACCCGGCGCCGGGCGGTTTACCTTCACTGTCAAGCCTTTTGTCTTTACCGAACTTGATCCGTCGCCCACTTTGGGCGCTGGAACTCTGGGACCACCACCGCAGCAGCTTTGTTTCCTCCGCCTTAGTCAGGGTCATTGTCTGGTTGATCAATTCCAGTTCACTTTTGGG
Organism: Mycobacteriales bacterium; assembly: GCA_038242595.1. Lineage (GTDB taxonomy): Bacteria > Actinomycetota > Actinomycetes > Mycobacteriales > Nakamurellaceae > Nakamurella. Next base: position 3,045 of record JBBSRY010000401.1, on the reverse strand, counting down.
TACGCCGCCGATCATCAGAGCGGCCATGCGGTCCTGGATGCCCTTTTTCAGGTCGGCCAGGGAGTGAGTGATGAAGATCTGCCCGATACCTTCGGTGCGGTTCAATCTGGTGAGTTCGTTGACCCGATCCGGCATGGTGCCGCCGAGGTCCAAGACCCGCCATAGCTCATCCAGGACGAGGCAATACAGCGCCCTTTGCGCCAGGCCGGCATCAGCTAGAGCCTGATTCGCCTCCACCATGCCGTAGGTGTCCGACCAACCCGCGATCAGGACAGAGGCCAAGAACTTCGGGTCACCGGATTTGATACGACTTGTGTCCAGGCACAGCGCGGGGATTTGACCTTGTGGTCGAATGACCCGGCGGGAGAAGACATCTCCCATTTCCCCGCCCACCAACGCCAGGATGGACCGGCGTAGCGGCCCTACCAACTGGTCGTAGGCGCCGTCGTCGCCCTGGTCGACCAGTGTGGCGCGCACCTGCGCCGGGCGCTGGCCGATAAGGATCTCCACATCGCGTAGTAAAGGTTCTTCATCATTGGTGTCGTACAGGTGGCGCAGAGCGGCGGCGATGGCGGATTTCTCGTAGTCCTTGATGGCCTCACTGCCTCGGCCCAGTTCAATCAAAGTTGCGATGCAAACAGTTGCCTTGCCGATCGCTTCGGCCAGCAACGCTGATCCTTGAATACCGCCGATCTGTTTGGCAGCCGAGGCCATACCACCGGGATCGCAGGGATTGAGAGCGGCGCCGCCGGAACGAGAGACGGTCCGGATCTGGCCACCGAGGGCGCGCACCAGTTTGACGTAATCAGGTTTGGTGTCGCCAGGGATCAGCGGGATGTAACCCTGCGCGGCCAGATTGATGACGATCCTGGAACAGCATGTGCTTTTACCCAAGCCCGGCTTGGCCAAGATCAGCAGCGATGGCTGCGCGATCATGTTGGCCAGGAAGTAGTTGATGTGGTCAAAGCACACCACCGCCCCCGATTCCTCGTGCCGGCCAATAGGCCCGCCGACCATAGGCAGCGTCCCGGGGGCGGCCCAGGGATACATCCCGCACAGGTGCCGTGTGGTTTGCCGCCACCGCAGCGGAACCGGAATGAAGGCAACCGACCCGGTACCGTGCCGGCCACGGATTCCCTTCTTCCCGATGAAGCGGTGGGTCCGGATAGTGCCGAGTTTCGGAGTTCTTTTGTATGGCAGCATTTTTCGGTTCCGATCTGTTAGATGTGATCCCGGGCGATGTTGGGGATTACCGACAGGTCCGGCAGGCTCAGACCCAGACCCAGGCTGGCGGCGAAATGCGCTGACTGGGCGCCGCGTACAACGGAAACCCGAGCCCGAGAACCCGTGACAGCGCGTTCGATTGCATCAGTCCCCTTCTTCAAACCGACCCTGTCATCACGCTCCCAGGTCGCCGTGACGATCATCGAGACGGTACCGACGCCGGCGCCGCGGGCTTCATCTTCTGTTGCCTGCCGGGCGCTCATCACCGCCATGTTTTCGGAGGCTTTGGAAACACTGTTGCTGCCCGCCTTGGACAGCGCGGCCTTGTACTCCCGGTCCAGCAAGGACGGTGCCTCAGCAGCGTCGGTCGGGTGATAGAACAGAGCAACCCGTTTGCGGGGAGCTGACTGAATTGGCAATAGCAATCGCTTAAGAACATCGTCGTAGAAAATCCCAGTGGGCACCTTTGTCATTTCCCACGAACGGGACAACCCGGAGTCGTGGGTGTAGGTGGTGTCTTCCTCTTCATGGCTAGACGGGCCGGCATCACCCCACGTCACCTCGACCTCTTCCTCCTGCGCATCCAGCTCGGCGAACTCTCCCACCACTTTCGGGTCGTAGGCTTCGCGCACCCGGCGAGTGAGATCACCTGCCGTCAAAGGGATGCCCACCGATGCGCCGCTGGACAGCAGACCCACCGATAGGGCCGGCAGTCGGGACCCGATTTCTGCTGCCACCACCTGCGCCACGGCGATGTTGCCTTTGTGGATTTTCCGGTCTACACCAAGCCCGGATTCGTTGAAGGTCAATACGACGAAACCTGCGGTCTCGGCTACACCGCGTGGCAGCTCGGCCGCAGCGGCCAGCAGGACATCCTTGGCGAACTGCGGTCCCTGCGGGTGAAGCAGCGCCTGAGTGTGGGCCTTGAGGATTTGCCCGCTATCGGGCGATGTCTCAACAATTGATGCGAGCTGGGCAATACCCTCTTCCTGCCCCATCAGGGCCAAGTAATTGCCCCACTGCGCAACCCACTCATCAGTGGTCGGTGGATCGACCAGAGCGTTACCCTGAGCGGTCACGCTCATGGCCACCGCCCATTGGTTGGCCGCAGCGATCTGGAGCAGGCCGAAGGGTCGGTCGGCAGCATCGCGGGCCTCCCACAGTTCCACGGTGGTCAGCAGGCCGGGCAGCTGACGGGTTCCGGTTTTGTTCACACCGCTCAAACCGGAGCGGTAATGATTGCGGCCCGTTTTGCGGTGCCGCCGCCACGCCCACGCCTGACTCCACCCGGAATACAACGTCCGGCCTTTATGGGGAATCACGGCCGGCGCTGCGGCGAGGACGGCGAGGAAAGCGAAACCGCCGGCAACGAGGAAGTTGGTCAGCATCGACAACAGCAGGGCACCGATAACCCCGGCCCCCAAGCACAGACTGGGCAGCAGTTTCAGGCCCCAGACACCAGGTGATTGCGGGCGAATGGGACCGCTGTACGTGGGTTGGACATACTTTTCGGTCATTGCTGATCTCTCTGCGTCGTGGTTTGTTGGGCTTCACGGTCAGCAGCCTGGGCTGCCTCCGCAGTGATCCGGGCGGCGAGCTGGCCGCGGGGCGCAGTGCGCGCCGAGCCGGTGGCACCGTTGAAATCCGGGCCGGCCGTCAGGCCCGGCCCGTCATCGCCGCTGCCGCTTGGCGCTGCTGAGCGGGAATCTTCGGAATGGTCACGGTTGCCCGTGGACCCATCGCCGTTCGGGGAACCGGGTGAGCCGGTGGCGGAGGCGGCTTTCGTCGCGGCGGCTTTGCCGGCGGTGGAATCAATGCCGT
>JBBSRY010000400.1:0-3467 GCA_038242595.1 Mycobacteriales bacterium | reverse complement strand
CGGCGCTGTCGGCGTCGGCACCGGCCGTACTGTTACCGCCGGCTGATTCATGACCACTGGGTTCGGGAGTCTCACCCACCACGTCCCCACCGGAGACAAGCTCAGCAGCCGGTGTTTCGGCCGGTCCGTCGCTTTGGCCACCAGTGGCTGCGAAGGCCTCTCCGATGTTCTCCATCGAGGTTTCGACTGTCGGATCCGACTGGATCAGATCCGGACCCGCTGCAGCCGAGTCTGCTGCCGGATCTTCTGCGGCCAACTTCTCTTCCGCCTCGCGAGCGGCCCGCTTCTCGGCGAAGCTCGGCGGCTTCGGCCCACGCGGATCCCGCTGTGGCGGCGTGATCTGCTGCATTGACGCAGCATTGGCGATCTCTTCGTCGGCGACGACTGGCACATCACGGCCGGCTTCTTTGCTGTCGCGACCGGCATCCCGACCGGCTTCCTTGCTGTCACGGCCAGTCTCCCGACCGGCATCCCGACCGGCATCTCGACCGCTGTCTCGACCTCGACGCCGTCGCTCGCCACCGCGATCGGCGGCCGGGGGCTGGATCGCAAACTCCGGAACGCCCATGTCGATCGGAACATCGTGCAGCACGATGCCGCGACCATGACAGTGTCCGCAGGACTCGGAGAAGGCCTCGACCAGCCCGGTGCCCATCTTCTTGCGAGTCATCTGGATCAGACCCAGCGACGTGACCTCCGCCACCTGATGCCGGGTGCGATCGCGCCCCAAGGATTCGCTCAAGCGCCGCAGCACCAGATCCCGGTTGGATTCCAAAACCATGTCAATGAAGTCGACCACTATGATGCCACCGATATCGCGCAGTCGAAGCTGGCGAACCACTTCTTCGGCCGCTTCCAGATTGTTCTTGGTGACGGTCTCCTCGAGATTGCCACCGGAACCGGTGTACTTCCCGGTGTTGACGTCGACCACCGTCATGGCTTCGGTGCGATCAATCACCAACGAGCCACCCGACGGCAGGTGAACCTTGCGTTCCAGCGCCTTGGCGATTTGCTCGTCGATGCGATGAGCGGCGAAGACATCGGTACGGCCCTCGAACTTGCTCACCCGATCGGACAGTTCCGGTGCGACCTGTTGGACGTAGCTGGCCAACGATTCGTAAGCCTGCTCGCCGTCGATGATCAACTTGGTGATGTCGGAGTTGAACAGGTCGCGGATGACCTTGATCAACGTGTCCGGCTCGGAGTAGAGCTGCTCGGGAGCATTGGATTTCTGCGATGCCCGCTTGGAGATCTCGGTCCACTGAAGTTGCAGCCGCTCGACATCGCGAGCGAGTTCCTCTTCAGAGACTCCTTCGGCCGCGGTACGAATGATGACCCCGGCATCATCGGGCACGATGCGATCCAGGATCGCCTTCAAACGCCGGCGTTCGGTGTCAGGCAGTTTGCGCGAGATGCCGGTGGCGCCGCCATTGGGCACGTAAACCAGGAATCGTCCGGGCAGTGAGATCTGGGTGGTGAGCCGAGATCCTTTGTGGCCTACCGGATCCTTGGATACCTGGACCAGCAGGGTGTCGCCACTGGACAGTGCGGTCTCGATCTTGCGTGACTTACCGGCCAATCCGGCGGCGTCCCAATTCACCTCACCGGCGTAGAGCACCGCATTGCGCCCACGCCCAATGTCCACAAACGCAGCTTCCATCGACGGCAGCACATTCTGCACCCGTCCCAGATAAACATTGCCGATCATCGACGCAGAACCGGCGCGGGAGACGAAGTGCTCAACCAGCACGCCGTCCTCCAGCAGAGCGACCTGAGCCAGATCACCACGCTGCCGCACCGTCATCACCCGCTCCACCGATTCCCGCCGGGCCAGGAATTCGGCTTCGGTCAAAATCTGTGGACGTCGACGGGTATCGCGCGAATCACGACGGCGCTGCCGCTTGGCTTCCAATCGGGTCGAACCGCGAACCCCCTGGACCTGCGATTCAACACTCTTGGTTTCGCGGACGTGAACGACGGTGTCGACGGGGTCATCGGTAACCCTGGGCCCATCATCCCCGGATGTGCCGCGGCTGCGGCGGCGACGCCGACGCCGTGACGATGACCCACCGCCGGCGCCTGCGTCATCGTCTGCGCCGTCTGAATCCTCATCGTCATTTTCGGTCGGTTGCAGCGCGGAGTCGGTGGGTTCATCGGTGTCGGCGTTTGGGCCGGTGGACCCGGTTTCGGACTCTTCTGCACCGTCGGTGTCGGCGGCGCCGGCGTCTCGGCCGTCGGAATCACGATCAAAACTGCGACCACGGCCGCGACGTCCGCGACGACGACGACGACTGCTGTCATCGGAGTTGTCGTTTTCGTTGTCCGCTTCGCCCTGGGTCGCTTCATCGGTGTCGGAGTCAGCCGCGGAGGCAGCCGAACCCGGCACAGTGACAGTGCCGGACGCGACGGCCGCGTCCAGAATGCTGTCCAGATCGAGCAGGTTCGGCTCGGACTCGGCCGCTGATTCGCTCGGTGTGCGGTCAGTTGCGCCGCGACCGCGACGACGGCGGGTCGGGCGAGCGGACTCATCGGGAGAAATGAAGACGGGTCCGACGGGTGAGTCAGGGGCGCTGAACTCGGTTGTCACCACCGGGGCGGAGAACGCCGCTTCGAGGCCGGTCGGCTTCGCTGCCGGTGCGGTCGCGTCAACTGGTTGTCCTGCGGTTTCGGCTTCGGCAGTTTTCGCCTCGGCTGCTCCCAGGAGCGAAGTCAGCGCCAGAACTGCCTGGTCCAGCGGAATCACCGAGTTCGCGGATTTGACGACAACACCCTGCTCGGCAAGCGTGGCGATCATGGTCTTGGCACTGATACCGGCCCGTTTGGCCAGTTCGTGAACTCTCGAACGGGGCGGCAGGTCGGCCAGGGCGACACCCAGCGGTGAGTCTGCGGCCGGCGATCCGACCAGGTCATTCGTCGCCGGGGTGGCTTCGACCTGGCTGAATACACCCGGCACACCCGTCGCCAGGTCTGCCGGGTCGGCCGGCGAATCCTGGGCCACAGATTTGGTCGACCGACCTCGTCCGCCCCGGGTGCGCTTCGGCTTGGTGGTGGCCGCCGTTTCCGGTTCGGCTGTTAATTCGGTGGACGTGGCACCTGACTCCGCCGTTTCCGGCTCGGTGACGGCCGGTGCTGGCGTCTGTCCAGCCGCAGCGGCCGGCTCCGGTTGTGCAAATTTGGGCTTCACCGTCGACACCGAGGGCTCCGCTGGTGCACCGTCTGGGGTGGTCTCGCCGCTGCCACCGAGCAGCGCATTGAGCGCAATACCGGCGTGATGCGCATCAACCGAAGACTGCGACGACTTGGCGACGTAGCCGGCTTCGGCCAGTGCGGCAAGGATGACTTTGGAACTCAGTCCCGCGCGTTTGGCCAGTTCGTGGACACGCTGCTTGGCTGGAAGATCGGCCAGAAGTTCTGTCAACTGCGATTCGGACATGCTTTGTTATCCCCTCCGGGCCCCCGGGCGCGTG
>JBBSRY010000399.1:0-3480 GCA_038242595.1 Mycobacteriales bacterium | reverse complement strand
GAGCTGATCGGATGACATCAATGCGTAGGCATATGCCCCGCAACCGTAAAACGCCACAAAACCGAGGTCTAGCAGCCCGGCGTAACCGACCACGACATTCAGGCCAAGAGCCAGGAGTACGAACAGGCCCAGATTGACCCCGACCCGCAGCAGATAGTCGCTGGACACCACGACCGGAAACAGCAAGAAGACCAGCAGTGGCAGGCCCCAACGAACGGATGCCGGGCATTTCAACCAAAGAGCGCTGGCCCGGGCCGCGAAACTGTTCCCGGATTTGGTGCGGGAGCCGTGCTGGGCCACCCATTCGTCGGTGCCGATACCCAGTGGGCTGACCGTGAGACCCTCGGCCTCGGAGAGAGTGTCACTGGGGGGCGTGTTTTCGTCGTTGCTGGTCATCTCACACCTTCACGATCGCTGCGCGCCCAAGCAGGCCGCGCGGTTTGATCAGCATGACGGTGATCAGCGCGACGAACGCGATCACGTTGGCCAGGTTCGCCGATAGGTACCCGGCCGCGAAGGACTCCAACATTCCGATCAGCAGTCCGCCGAGCATCGCGCCGGGTACCGACCCGATGCCACCGACCACCGCGGCCGTAAACCCCTTCAGGCCGGCCAAGAATCCCATGTAGTTGGACACGTTGAAGAAGACCAGGCCGACCATCACCCCGGCCGCGCCGGCCAGCGCGGACGCGGCGAAGAAGGTCAGCACGACGACCCGATTGACATCGATACCCATCATCACCGCGGCCTCACGGTCGTAGGCCACGGCGCGCATGCCCCGCCCGAACCTGGTGCGGTTGACCACCCGAACCAGAACGAGCATCAGAAGCACCGACAGCACGACGACGAGAATGCGCATCGGGTCAATGCGGATCGCACCGATGGAGATCCCGCTCCCGATCGGGATATAGGCGGTCGTGTCGTAGCTACGGATCCGGGGGCCGAACAACAGCAGCACCGCGGTCTGTAGGAACAAGGAAACGCCCAGGGCACTGATCAGCGGCGCGATCCGGGGAGAGTTGCGCAGCGGCCGGTAGGCGAACTGTTCAATCAGGACCCCGAGGATCCCGCTGCCCAGCATGGCAGCCAGGAACATGGCCACGATCATCAGCCACACCGGAACCAGCGGGGCGTCGGGGCCGCCTAGGCCGACCATCACGAAGAAACCGATGAAGGCACCGACCATATACACCTCGCCGTGCGCGAAGTTAAGCAGTTGGAGCACACCATAAATGAGGGTGTAGCCCAAGGCGATCAAGGCGTAAACACTGCCCAGCGTCAACCCGTTGACCAACTGTTGTCCAAAAAAATCCACTGCCGCACCTTTCGTTCACGCAACAAGTGGAAAATTTACTGAGCGAGCTGCGGCTTACCGTCCGCATCGATCTCGAACACGAAGAACTTGGCATCTTCGACATCACCGTTCGCAGTGAACGTCAAAGTGCCGCCCAGAATAGAATCGTTAATTTCGGTGTTCTTCATCTCCTCGAGGACTGCAGCCTGATCGGAACTGCCGGCCTCACATGCCCGTTGGGCAGCCTGCAAAATGGTCTGCGCGGCCACGTAGGTCGGCGGTCCGTAGGTGGTAGCGAAATCACCGTACTGAGCTTTGTATGCCTTGATGACGTCGGCGGCAGCGGGGATTGCGTTCACGTCAGGTGCGAAGGAGGAGACGTAGGCGCCCGGGGTGTTGAAGTCGGCCGAGAACGAACCGTCCGATCCAAACACCACGGCTTTCTTGCCCTGCTGCTTGAGTTGGGTGGCCAGGACCTGGGTGTTGGCCGCGATCTGGAAGGTGGCGAATACGACGTCGGTGTCGTCGGCGACCTTGGTCACTACCGCGGAGTAGTCGGGCTGGTCCTTGCTGACCGGTACGACGGTTACCGCGACTCCTGCCGATTCAAGCGCCGACCCGACCGCGTCGGCGAGGCCCTGGCCGTAGGAGGTCTTCTCCTGCACGATCACCACGTTCTTGGCGCCAAGATTGTCCTGGATGAATGCGGCAACGGTCGGGCCCTGAACAGAGTCGTTCGGGATCGTCCGGAAGAAGGTCGGGTACTTGCCGGAGGTTAACTCGGTGGCGGTCGCCGACGCGCTGACGAACGCCAAATTTGCAGCGTCGAACACGGGTCCTATCGCGTCGACCTCTTGGCTGCCGGCCGGCCCGACCACCCCGAGGATTGCTTTGTTCGAGACGAACTGCTGGGCCACGGTGCTGGCTTGGCCGGGATCAAGTTGGGTGTCACCCTCGACGATGTCGTAGGTCGACTTGTTCTCAGCGTTGAACGTGTCCACCGCCAGTTGGGCGAACTGCAGTTGCTCCCCGCCGATTGCCGCGGCGCCGCCCGTGATCGGTCCCATGAGTCCGATGGAGCCGGCACACACCTTCCCGGAAGCGATCGAGGACTCGGCGACCGGATCGGAGGTCGGCGGTGCGCTCGCGTCCGGGGTCGAGGACGCCACGGCTGTAGCGCCGCCTGCGGGAGAGCTACTCGGTCCGGTGCTGCCGGAGCTTCCTCCGGCGCACCCGGTCACGGTCAAGCTCAGGCAGGCGATGGCGGTAATACCTTTAAACCAGTGGGTCTGACGCATGTGGGTCACCTTGAGTTCGAGGGGATGCTGGGATGCTGGAATCGTGCCACTAGAACAAGCGTATGTAAAGAATTTTACGGCCGTCATCAATCTGTGACATCAGCCAGGTTGCGGGCGCAGACCCGGATATCACCCGCTGAAGGCCGCGCGTCCGTCGGGATAGTAGGCTGCCGCGGCCGAGCCGGACGGTCGGAATACGCCCAGCATGTGTAGGTCTTCGGTGCCGGAATTGTGTACCGCATGCAGGAAGCGGGGCGGCACATGAAAAGTGGAACCCTCACTCAGTTCCTGCACCGTGTCGCCAACCAGGAGCCGACCGGTACCTCGCACGACAGTGCAGATCTCGTCGTAGAGGTGGTAGTGCTCCGGTGCTCCGGTCTGGGGGATGAATCCGACGAACTGGGTCGCGCCGCCGCATCCGTTGGCGCGGTCGTATAAGACCTCAAACTGGCGGTCGGAGGTGGCCGCCTGCCGAGCTTGCTCCCCGACCTGATTGGTCAACGTCCACTCGCCGGGGTCCTGCCATTGTCCGGCCGCAGCCGGGAGGGCCGCGGTTGGCACCCGTACGCAGGAGATGTGCAATCCCGCGGAATCCGCGCTGACGGTCCACTTCTCGCCCGCTGGGATGAGGGCACCCGTTCCCGGGGCCAGCGGTTCGGATCGGTCGCGGGCCTGCACCCAGCCGGTTCCTGACAACACGTACAGGAGGTAGTCGTGCTGCGCGGCAGCGGGAAAGCTGTACTCGCCGGCCGGGATCGTCAGCATGTGCTGGGTCATGGCCTCTGCTCGTCCGTCGGTGCCGATCAGGCAACGCGCGGTTACTCCGCTGGCGGTGAACTGCTCGGTGACGTCATCGGCGGCGTAGTGGATCACCGGATCCGCCTCGGT
>JBBSRY010000398.1:0-3485 GCA_038242595.1 Mycobacteriales bacterium | reverse complement strand
GTGGATATGACCGCGGCGGCAGCGATCGCTCGGGCGGCTATCGCGGTACCGGTGGTGGTGACCGACCTACTGGTTCAAGTTTCGGAGGAGATCGTTCCGGCGCACCTCGTCGTGATTCCGAAAGCGGAGGATACCGCGGTGGTCCGAGCGCCGGCGGGTATCAGGGCAATCGTGACGCAGACCGACCAGCAGGGCGCAGCTACGGCGATCGTTCAACCGGCGGCAGTGGTGGCGGATATCGATCCGACCGCGGTGGTTCTTCCGATTCCCGCGGGGATCGTGGACCGCGCCGCGACGCCGAGGCAGGTGGCTTCGCCGGTCGTGGCCCGCGTCGCGATGGTGCTGGCGGTGGTTACCGCGGCAACAGTGATAACCAGGACCGTCCCGCCGGCGGGGACCGGACAGCAGGTGGACGAGGTTTCGGTGGCGCTCGAGGCGACTCGCAGCGGGACGAGAGGTCCGGTAGTGAGCGCCCCCGCGGGGACGGTGACCGCGGCGGGTTCCGTCGTGAAAGTGCTTATGGCGCAACGGATTCCTCGCGATCAGGCGGCTATGGTGGCGATCGCAGGGCCTCCGGTCCGCCGCAGGGCGGGTACCGCAGCGACCGGACAAATGACCGCGGCGGTGACCGTGGACCTGAGCGTCCGTATGAAGATCGTAGGCCCCATCGTGATGGGGACCGTCCCGCATTCGGCGATCGTGGGCGAACCGGTGGTGATCGCCCCTCGGGCCAGCGCCCCTACGTAGATCGCCCATCTAGTGATTCAGATCGCGGCCCGCGTCGTGACGCGGGGGCCGGTGGTTACCGCGGTGGCAGGTCATTCGAACAAGGGCCGGGCAGCAGAGACTCACGCCCACCGCGGGATGACCATGGCCGAGACGACCGCCCAAGAGATGACCGTGGCAGCTACGATCGCCCTCGGCATGACAGACCGCGTGATGATCGCGGCCCCTCGCAGGGCGGTCCGCGTCAGGATCGGCCGGCGCGAGACCGGTCCTTTGAAGATCGTGACGGACGGGATCGGCCGCAAGGAACGCCTCGCAACTTCGACCGGCCGGTACGCGATGACCGACCGGCACGCGATGACCGACCGTCCGGTGATCACCAGGAGCGCGGCAAGAGGCGTTCGCCATTTGGCGGCGACCTCAGCGAATCCTTCGGTACAGCCGCCCCCATCACTTCGCCGTCCCGTCCGGACGCCGCCCCGGTGGAGGCTGCCGGTGACGAACGGCCGGCTGAGGTCGATGAGTCCCGCGATGAGCACATTTCGTTTAAGCAGCGCCCGCTACGTGATCCCTATGCGGCCGAAGATCGAGGCGACCGCGGTGAACGCCGAGGACAGGAACGCGGCTCCCGGATTCGGGAAGAAGATATCAACGAGTCCTGGCCGGAGCCGCCGGAGTGGGCCTCCCCCGGTCAGCTGGATAAAGAAATCATGCGGGACCTGCGCGGTCTGAGTAAGGAAGGCGCCGAATTCGTCGCCATACATATGGTCGCTGCCACCGGTCTGGCCGATGAGGATTCGGAACTGGCGTGGCGGCATGCCCGGGCGGCGCGTTCCAAGGGCGGCCGGATAGCGGTCGTTCGCGAAACCGTCGGTCTGGTGGCATATCGCGCCGGGGAATGGGCCGAAGCGATATCCGAACTTCGGGCTGCTCGCCGGATGGGCGGCGGACCCGGTCACGTCGCGATCCTGGCCGATTGTGAACGCGCACAGGGTAATCCGGAAAAGGCGCTTGATCTGGCCCGAAGCCCGGAGGCAGAAAAGTTGGATGCGGAGGGTGCTGCAGAACTGCGAATTGTGGTTGCTGGTGCCCGGGCCGACCTCGGACAGCTCGATGCTGCGCTGGCGCACCTTCGTCAGGGATCCGGGTTCGACCTGGACAAGCCTGAGTCCTACAGCGCTCGGTTGTATTACGCCTATGCCGATCTACTTCTCGAGGCACAGAAGCCGGAAGAGGCTTTGGAGTGGTTCATCCGCGCCAATGACAATGACGTCGAGGAGGAAACCGACGCTGCGGACCGAATCGCTGAACTACTGGAATCGCGAGCCGATTCTGATGAGGCCGAGGAAGTGGCCGCCGATTCTGATGAGGCCGAGGAAGTGGCCGCCGATTCTGATGAGGCCGAGGCGGAAGTAACCAATGCCGATGAAGCCGGGGCAGAAATCACCGATTCAGAACTTGATTCCACGGCCGATGCATCGGGCAACTATGACACCAAACACGACGCTGCTGCTGAAGACTCTGCAGTGCATCAATCCGAACAGACTGAAGAAGCAGACAGTGCTGTACCCGCTTTCGGCGTGCCATTGTTCTCCGACTCCGGATCGGTGGAAAGTTCTCCCGAGACCAACGAGGCGAAGGACTCTCAGTGACAGTGGACAACAGCATCTGTTCGAAGTTCGATGCGTTATTGCTTGACCTGGACGGGACCGTCTATCTCGGTCACAGTCCCATCGACTTTGTCGCCGATGCGTTGGCTATTGCAGCTGCTGCCGGGGCCAGGCCGATCTACGTCACCAATAATGCTTCTCGTCCGCCGGAATTGGTTGCCGAGCAACTGCGGTCGATGGGCATGACGCTCAGCACCGAGGATGTTCTCACCTCTCCGCAGGCGGCGGCGGTCATGTTGGCCGAGCAACATCCGGCGGGGTCTGCGGTGCTGGTGGTCGGTGCTCAGTACCTGGCCGATGAGGTCGCAGCTGCTGGGTTGGTCCCGGTGCGGGAAGCTGCGGCGAACCCAGTTGCTGTGGTGCAAGGCCATTCACCGGAAACCAGTTGGTCGATTCTGGCCGAGGCCTGCCTGGCAATTCGGGCCGGAGCCGACTGGGTGGCGGCGAATGTCGACTCAACACTGCCGACCGACCGCGGTCTACTACCCGGCAACGGTGCGATGGTCGCGGCTCTGGTGGCGGCGACCGGACGGACCCCCAGAGTGGCCGGTAAACCTGCCCGCCCGATGGTGGACGCTGCCATCGAGCGCACCGGTTCGACGGCGCCGCTGGTGGTGGGCGATCGCCTTGACACCGATATTGAGGCCGCGGTCAACGCTGGGGTGTCGAGTTTGCTCGTGTTCACCGGAGTGAGCACACCGATTGATCTGTTGGCGGCGCCCTTGCACCAACGTCCCACCTTCCTGGCATTGGACCTGCGCGGTTTGGTTGACGACAATCGTTCAGTCTCAGCGCTCGAAGGCGGCGACGGGTGGAAGGTGTCCGAGGATGGCGCCACCATGGTGCTGGCTCGAGACGATGCGGACTCTGGTGCGACGGTTGCGAAGGTGTCGGACCTCGCTGTTCTGCAGGCGCTTTCAGCGTTGTGTCAACAGAGTTGGCAGCATGGAGTACTCCCGGTGGCTGCTGCGGATCCGGTGGCACAGGCGGTGCTGGTTCGTCTCGGGCTCAACTCCTAACCGCTCGGCCTTCGGACTCCGAACTGGGCCGCGGATCTCACACCGGTTGAACGTGATGTGCTGCGGCTCG